>JAJYGO010000060.1 GCA_021785115.1 Chloroflexota bacterium
ACCGGATAATGGCACCCCACAGCCTGCTCGTCGCGCTCGTCGTGGCCGCAGCCGGGCTGGCGCTCGTTGCCGTCACTGCCGCTCAGCCCGTGTACGCCTGCGCCTCGTTGCTCGATCCCGCCGCATCGCCCTCGGCCGGGACGGCGCCCGGGCAGAATGCCCCCGATCTGGGGAGGAACCACGTCGCGGTCGGCGAGCACGTCACCTACCAATCGTGCCCCCCACGTCCGGACCGCACTACAACGAGCCGGGGCACGGGCCGATCCCCGATGGCTTCTACGGGCCCGATCAGGCCAACCCGCCACAGGGCTGGATTCACAACCTCGAGCACGGCGAGATGGTCGTGTTGTACCGGTGCCCCGGGGGCACCTGCGAGCAGTCGATGCTCGACGCCCTGCGTGCGTTCCAGCAGACGATCCCGCCAAGCCCCCGATGCCACGTTCCAGACGACGTGGTCGTCACGCGCTTCGACGACATGAAGGCACCCGTCGCCGCCGTCACGTGGGACCGCGTGCTCTTCCTCGACCGGGTGGACGCGGCGTCACAGAAGCAGTTCTTCCTGGAATCCGCGGAGACGAAGGCTCCCGAGACGAAGTGCTGAACGGGTTGATCGCGCGCCGACCCTGACGGTGGACACGCGGTGCACCGTCGAAAGCCGGGGTCTGCTCCGGCATGCTTCAGCCCGCGCGCGCCATCTCCGAACTCTCCAAAGCCGCGATCACCCGCAACAGCCGCTCGCGCGCTTCCCAGGCGACCGCCGCCACACGCGACGCGTCCACCAGCGCCAGGACGGTCTGGGGATCCATCGCCTCGACGATCGTGCCGGCGCCGTCGGTCCGCAGCACGACGTTGCAGGGCAGCAACGCGCCGATAGAGGGTTCGGCGTCGAGAGCCTGGTGCGCGAGCTGCGGGTTGCACGCCCCCAGAATGACGTACGGATCCTGTTCGATGCCAAGCTTGGCCTTCATGGTGGCCTGCACGTCGATCTCCGTCAGCACGCCGAAACCCTCGGCCTTGAGGGCGGCCTCCACGACCGGGCGGACGTCCGAGATCGAGCGTGGCAGCCGGGTGCCGAACGTGAAGAGGGTCTGGATGGTCACCATGGGGTTCATGCTCCTCGTGCGGTACGGCCGTCTGGGGGCGGGCCTTGGTCGCTGGTGTCAGGCTTGCGCCACGATCTCCCGCCAGATCCCCTCCGCGCGAACCTCGACGATGCGCAGCCCTGCGGCCCGCACGTTCGCTTCGGTGCGCCGGTTGAGGTGGGGCCCAAGGAATCGGGAGGTGGCGAGACTGAGCACGTCGGCCACTCGGCCGAGGATCGCGTTGCCGGGGCGCACGTGCTCGAGGAGCAGGACGCGGCCATCCGGCCGGACCACCCGTCGCAGTTCACGGAGCCCCGTGACCGGATCGGGCACCGAGCAGAAGACGCAGGTGGCGACCACCGTGTCGAAGCTGCCGTCCGGATACGGCAACTGCTGGACGTCGGCCCGTTCCAGGCGCACCGGGACCGGCGCTGCGACTGCTCGTCGTGCCGCGCGCTCGAGCATCGCCGGCGCGACATCGGTCGCCACCAGCCGGACGCCCGCGTGATACAGGTCCAGGTTCCGCCCCGTCCCCACGCCGACTTCCAGCGTGTCTCCGACAGCACGCCCGACGATCCGCCGCCGACGCGCGCGCGTCCCGCCACGCTCCATCGGCCCGTTGAGCAGGTCGTACACGGCCGCGATGCGATCGTAGCGGCGGGTCACGGACACCTGTGCAGCGCTGGCGACCACGCCGTCTGCGGGCCGCCCGGCCGGGCCGCCGGGGGGAAGACCCATGTTCGCGAACGGGGTGTCAGCGTCCACCGGTACTCCGCCGGCGACGGACCTTGAACAGGTCGGCGGTGTACGGCTGGCCCAGCCCGAGACGTGCATAGAGCGGGCAGTAGCCGAGCACCGCGGTGATCATGAAGTCGACCCCGCCGAGGCCGATCGCGAGCCATGCCCACGCGAACCACCCGGCGCCGGTGAGCCAGCCGACGATACCCGCGATCACCGCTCCGCCCGCGAGGACGCCGCGGACGATTCGCTCGCCCGTGCCCAGGCCACCCCGCCGTACCGGCGTCCTGACTGTCATCGTTGATCCTCCGTCCGCACCATCCTCTAACGGATGGCGAACCAACCGAGCGCGATCGCGACCAGGATCAGCACCATGGGCGCGCAGCACACCGCCATCCAGATGAGGGAGTGGGCGTCGCCGTGGTCGGCCGGCTGAGCCGCGACTGCGGGAGCCCGCTGTTCGTCTGAGCGTGTCGCCTCGGGTTTCTGGTGCATGTGGTCCTCCGTGACCACGCGGCTGCGCGGTCCGTGCTCGCGCCTCGACAATGCACGGCCGACCTGAGAGCCGCCCGAGTCAGCGCTGTTGGACGGGTGAGAAGACCGGGGCTCGTCGGCCACGTCGCTGCGCCGGGGACGTGGTCGCGTCCGGGGCCGGACATCCGGACTCACGTCCCTGCTCCGCACTCTCGGGGTCGCAGCCGAGCATGCGGAGGATCGTCTCGTGAGGCAGAGCCGCCCGCCGCCCGACGAGCCTGCCCACCCGTCGAGGCTCGCCGCGCGTCTGTGCGAGCTTGATGCGATCGAGCCCGGGCCAGAGCAGGAGCGCGCGTTGTCGGGGATCGTCGGCGGGCCGCCGGGGTCCGTCTCCGGCTGGCACGTGCCGCGTCTGCATCGGGGTGCCTCCGCGCCATGGTTCGATTACCTCGCTCCGAACCCCGGGTTCCGCCTGAACGGTGAGCACGGGCCGTCGTACCACCCGCGGCTGAGTGGAACGTGAGCCCGGCATGAGGCACCGCGGAGACATTCGGACATCCGGCCGAGTTGCGCGGTGACAGGAGCGGTCGGGGCGTGGGGGAGCCTGGCGCCTATGCCGTCGCCCGGGACATGAGACTCCGCCGCCATGAGTACTTGCGTGGTTCCGCCCGCAGCCGAAGAAGGAACTGCCGGACGGCGATGTAGGTGCCAAAGGCGGCCACGAAGATCAGCCCGGGGCCGGTGGGGGCATGGTCGAGCACCAGCAGCGCGCTCGCGATACCAATCAGGAGGCCCGTGGCGGATTCGAGGAGTTGGGTCGGAATGCGACGGGCACCGACCCGACGATCCGACGACCACACGCCCCAGCGGGAGCGGGTGCAGCGCCCCGCGCAGCAACCGGTGAAGAAGCACCCGAGACGCCCGATCGCGACGCCGAAGAACAGGCCGGGCGCACTCGCGTCGAGAAACACGCCCATCGGAAGGTTGAACGCGAGCAGGCCAGCGACCGTGGTGATGAGCGCGACGGCAAGGAACCCATCGACGGCCCAGCCGCCGATCCACTGGCGCCATGGGCCGGGGTGCAGGACCGCGTACCACGCCTTCGCCCCGATCAGGCCCGCACCAACCGCGATCAGGGACACTGCCAGGGAGCGGCCGACCGGCTCGCGTTCGTGCGCGAGGATCGCCATGAGCACGCCCAGCGCCACCAGAGCGCCCAGAGCGCTCAGGGCCGGCCAGATCCCCGGGATGACCGCCGGAATCCTGGCCAGCGGAGCCGCCATCGCCCATCGCGTCCTGAGTGTCGCGGCTTGGCCCGCGGACAGCCTCCAGCGGCGCCACGACCACGCGGCTGGATGAAGCGGCAGGGAGCTCGGACGCTTCCAGCGAGACGATGGCCGAGCGCCGCCGGGGACAGCCTCGCGACGGATCAGTTCGCCGCTCACCGTCCACTCACCCGGCTGCAGCCCGTATACCCAGCTCGTGATCGACAGTGGGCCGGTGCCGGGGACGATGCCGTCAACCGTTTCCTCGTGGGTGAACGTGTCCTGCGCCTTGGGCATGCCCCGAATCCCGGCACGGCGGCCCGTCAACCGGATGGTCGCCGAGTACGGGTCGCTCCCCTCTCCGGAGTCGAAGCAGAGGGTCACGACGAGCGCCTCCGGCTCGACGGATTCCGGCGTCTCCGCCCGCGCGCCCGTCGACTGTACGGCCGCGGCGCCAACCGCGGCCACCGCACCGGACACCGCGCCCCCGATCGCCCGTGTCCGGACCTTCGTGCCCCGCGTTGCTGCCCCCGCCCTTCTGCGCGTCACCGCAACTCACCGGTCCTTTCTGGCTCGGCGTGTGTCCCAGCGAGGGACAACCCAATGAGGTAGCACTACATGCTCGTAGTACGCAGGCTCCGTAGTATGCAACTCTTGGCCCCATCGCACCGCGGTGGGCATCCCGGAGTTGTGCACATGCCTTTGCAGACGAGACCCTGATCACATCACGCTGCCCTGAGTGTCACCTGAGCGCCGGGTGAGGGAGGGCAGAGATGTCCCTTGACATCCCGAGGACGGAGGGGCAGTCAGAAACTCAACTGGTCGCTCAGTCGGCCGGTGGTCCGTGTTTCACGGGCACGGACGCCCGGGCCGGGCTCGCCCCGGATACGCTGCGGCTATCCTTGAACGGGGAGATCGACGATCGCCGCCGAGCAGCAGGATCAGCATCACGGCCAGGGCGACGCCGATCATGCTCAGGGCCGGCCGGGTGCGATCACCTGAGTGGTTGCGGATCCTTTGGAACGTCTCGGGGCCCGGCGGCTTGCCGGTCAGCCCACCACGGGCGCGGCCGTGCGATAGCCCTCGTGCTCGACGGCGGCGCGCAACTGAGCCGGAGTCGTGGACTGCGCGTCGTACCGGACATAGGCCGCCTCGGTGGCTGGATTCACCGCGACTTCCACCACGCCCGGCAGCCGGGCCAATCGACGCTCGAGCCGGCCGGCGTCGCCGGCGCAGCCGAGGTCGAGGATCGGGACCCGAACCCAACGCTCATCCATGCACATAGCCTGCTGCGCGCGACTGAGGGGTGCCTGAGGACCGACTGAGGAGGTCCGAAGAAGGCCCCGGGCCGCCGCCGGCGGCCCGGGGTCGCGAGTGCGACACCGACGAGCATCGCCGCAAGGCCCGCCAGCTGGGAGCCGCCGATGGCATCGCCCGTGACGAAGGCCGCCACCACGCCGGCGACCGGCACGAGATAGAGTGCCGACCCGAGGTGGGCCAGCGGTACGCGCTCGAGGAGACCGAACCAGACCACGTACGCGAGGCCCGTCCCCACCACGCCCAGCAACGCGAGCGCGAGGACGCCGGAGCCGCCGAGCCGAACCGTCAGCGGCTCCCCCACCAGCATGGCCGCCCCGAGCAGCACCGCGCCGCCCGCGAGGAACTGCCAGGTCGTCACGACGAGCAGGTCCACGCGACCCACGAGCCGCCGCATAAGGATCGTGCCGGCGGCCGGCGCGGCAGACGAGAGGAGCGCGAGCGAAAGGCCGCCCAGGCTCGAGCCGCTCGTCCGGCCACCCGCCGCCACCAGCAGCACACCCACGGCGCCGAGCGCGATCCCGGTCGCGCCGCGCCGTCCGACGCGCTCGCCGAAGATGACGGCGCCGGCCACACCCAGGAGGATCGGCTGGGTGTTCCCCACGACGGTCTCGGCGGCAACGCCGGCGCGGCCGGCCGCGAGGAACATCGCGCCCAGGGCGATGGCGCCGTTCAGCAGGGCGAGCAGCGCCGTGACGCGCCAACCGGCCCCGCCATGCAGCAGTCGGCGCGGGCCGCCGCGCATGACGACCGCCGCCCCCACGGTCGCCCCACCGAGCAGCGCGCGGACGCCGGCGAGGATGAGCGGCGAGCCCATGGGCGTCAGGGCCTGGAGCAGCACGAAGCAGATGCCCCAGGCGGCCGCCGCGGCCGCGGTCAGCGCGGTGTCGCGGGCAGTCATCGCGGGGACCGAGAACCCGGCCTATGCGTGGGCGACATCGGCAAGGGCGCCCGCCCGCCTGGCCCGTCGGAGCTGGCGCCCGATGAGCGCGATCCCCAGCCCGTTCATGGCCAGGCCGAGGAGCAGCAGCGGCGTGCGGTACGCGTCGAGAAAGACGGCGGCTGCGGAGAGCCCCACGAGCGGGAGCAGGTCGACCACGTGGTGGGCGCAGCAGGCGAGCATGGCGGCGCCGCTCGTGCCGGTGCTGGCAGCCGTTACGACCGCGCCCGCGCGGTGGCGGCGATCGACGCGCCGCAGCTCGCTGAAGAGAGCGACCTGCGTGCCGAAACCCATG
>JAJYGO010000338.1 GCA_021785115.1 Chloroflexota bacterium
TGGGAACGGGGTTCGGCGTCCCTGTCGGTGGGAGCCGATGAGGCCGAATGCCAAGCACTCGCGCATAGCGCCTATCTGCGGGACGCGTGCGTCCTAGCCGTGAACGTGGATCCGCACTGGATTGCCCCCGCCGCACGCGGACGCCTCAACTTCGAAGACACGCCGGCATACGTTGCCATCGTGTGGCGATCCGTCCTGTCAGGTGACCGAAGCACTTGTGATGCGGGGGGACTGCTGGCCGAGCGCCGAGCCGCGTGCGAGACCGCCGTTGCCTCGGGCAGCGCGTCCTTCAGCGACGGCCCCGTGACCGCGGCGGTTTCCTTGCTACGGTGAACGAGCATAATCAACGGGCCGGGAAGGGGCCTGCGCCCAAGCCCCGAGGATCGCAAGACGGCCGTGACGGATTCGCCCGTCTTCGCGACGTCGAGAGAGCTCGGGGCGAGCTGGATCGTGAGCGGCATCCTAATGGTGGGCCCGAGCGCGATTTCGAATCTGCATGGCGCCGATAGCACGAGCAGTAGCGGGCCCCATATGTCGTGCCCCCGTCGCTCAGGGTTGATCGCTGCGGTGCCGTGGGCACCGTCAATCGCCTCATGCTAGGCATGCTCCGCTGTCCGGACGGCACCGAGGGCCCCCGGGCCCGAAGTCCTCTCGTCCTTGCCCGCGGCTGACGGTGCGAAGCGAAACCGTCGCAGCGGGCAACATGGTTGAGATGGATCGAGAGGCCGACGCTGTCCTGATCGGGCGCTCGCTGGAGGCGCCGCTCGTGTTCGGGGGCGTCTTCGACCGGCACTTCGACTACGTGCACCGCTACCTCGCGCGGCGCGTCGGGTCCGACCTCGCCGACGACCTGGCATCCGAG
Source organism: Chloroflexota bacterium (assembly GCA_021785115.1). Next base: position 863 of record JAJYGO010000338.1, read on the forward strand.
ACGTTCACGACGGCCTTCCGCGTCCGCGCCCGCTACGACACCGCGCACGACGACGCCCGGCCCTGGCTGCTCGGGATCGCGACCAACCTCATCCGGCACCACCGGCGCGACGAGGCCCGCCGCCTCCGCGCCTACGCGCGCGTCGAGGTCGCCCGGGCCGCGGGCATCGAGGAGGGGTGCGGCAACAAGGACGCGTGGTCCATCGCCGATCTCTACGATGAGGCCCTCGGCGTCGAGTTTGTCATCTACGAGTGAGGTGGGTGCGATGGCTGGTACTCGCGATCACTCAGTGACATCGGTTGCCGATGCCGGGTACACGGTATTGCGAAGGGCGATTCACGGGCCTTCGCTGCGCCTTGGGGGCGCCCTGGTCGTCGGGTGGCTGGTTGCGAGTCTCGCCGCGGGCTGCGAGGCGTCCCTGACGCCTAGCGGTACAGCCACGCCCCCTGCGCCGACACCGCTTCCCGCTACGGCCGCTCCGGGGGCGATGTGGGGCCCGCTGGCGGTCGTGCCTCCACAAGGTGGCATGGATCTCGCTCGAGCCGAGGGCACGCTCCGCATCACGGACCTGTGCGTCTTCCTGGAGACGACCTCGGGAGAAGTACTGCTCCTGTGGCCCGCAGATCGCACAGCGTGGAATGCTCGTGAGAAGACGATCGGGTACAGGAACCCTGATGGCAGCCGCATCGACGTCGCTGACGGAACCCGCATTGCCGTAGGCGGTGGAGGCGACAGCGATGAGGAGAGCGGCCTGACCACTGAGGCGTGGCTTGCGCATACGCAATGGGTCGCCCGACCGGCCGCTACTTGCCCTCTTGAGTCGCGATGGACGGTCGGAGCGCTCATGCCCTGAAGCGGTCGACGAAACCTGAGCCCGGGCCGATGGGCTCGTGAGGTTCAGTCGCCTACGTTACACGGCGCAAGGCCGGCCAAGGCCCCTGAGATCAGCTCGGATACCTCGCCGATCGTGTTCGCTGCGGCGCGACGTATGTCGCCGTCGTGCTCGACTGTGACGACCGCCCGGAACGGGTGGTCAGGATGTGGTTCAGTCCATGCGCGCACGACAATGATCACGAAGGCCGACGCATCTCGCGCCAGCAGATCCGCCACCAGTCACGCTGGAGCTGACTCGTCTGGGCGAACAAGGCGTGCAAGGGCGGGCGATGGCTCAAATGTCGAGTTCCGCATGCAGGTTTGGGAATGTGCACAAGGCCCCGAAGTGGAACCCGCCTGATGAAGTGGAACCCGCCTGATAATGCCCAAGGTGGCCTACGTTAAGGTCACCGCCAGGGCGCGGTGTCGCGCGGTCCACTGCAGTGCGGGAAATGTGGTCCGGGCGATCAGCCCGGATCGCCTGGGTCATCGACGAGCTCGCACGCGCGAGGTTCATGCACTCGCGCGGCTCCGGGACTCACCCATGGGGGGACTGTGCCTGCGTCGAGACACACGTCGAGGTGTCGGGCAAAGCGAACGTGCGGTCGGAGGCCATTGCGACACGCTCATCGTGGCTGACGATCACCACGGCCTTTCCCCTGGCGCACAGGTCCCTGAGTATCGCCATGACCGCGTCGGCATTCTGCGCGTCCAAAGAGCCGGTCGGCTCGTCGGCAAGCACGAGGTCGCACCGCTTGAGCATCAGGCGCGCCAGGGCAACGCGCTGCTGCTCGCCGCCGGACAGCTCGAACACCCGCCGCCGACCGTACCCGGGCAGCCCCACCGCCGCCAGCGCAGCATCGCGAGCGCTCCGGCGGCGGGCGCGACCCAGCGAGTCGTAGGTCTGCGCCAAAGCCAGATTCCCGTCGACCGTGTCCTCGTCGATCAGCGCGTAGTTCTGGAACAGGTACCCGAGCCGCGACCTGAGCAGTGCGGTGGCCCTCGCCGAGCCCACCGCGGGCGCGCGCTCGCCGAACAGGCGCAGCTCGCCCCGGTCCGGGGCCTCGAGGAGCCCGATCACGTTGAGGAGCGTCGACTTGCCAGACCCGCTGCGGCCCGTGATGGCGAGCATCTCGCCCCCGGCGACCGAGAGCGTGATGCCCTCGACCACGGGCCGGCCGCGATACGCCTTGCCCACGTCGACGAGTTCGCACATGTTCGCGGGCATCGTCAGAACTCCTCCTTCAGCACACGTGCGACGCTTCGCCGCTCGATCGAGATGAGCACGGCGGCGGACATGGCTGCCTCCGCGAGGGCGACGATCAGGGCGACCACGACCACGGCAAGGTCATCGGCTGGGCGCGTCGCGCCAGCCGAGAACGGGTTCGCCCCGATGCGGTTGAGCGCGAGGGCGCCGAGCAGCTGGGCGGCCCACAGGACGCTGAAGATGGCGACCGGCTCTCGGTACCGCCGCAGGAAGCCCGTGCCGTGGAGACGTCGCACGACCACCCTACGCGAGTACTGCTCGAACAGGATGGCCACCGACGCGGCAGCGAGGTACAGCAGCCCCATCAGCAGCACGCCGGCGGCCAGGGCCGCCGCCCGCATGACGTCCTCGATGCGCGCCACCTCAAGAGCCGCGTAGCCGTCGAGGGTCACGAGGTGCCGGAGGTTGTCGTCGAGCCTGAGGCCCTGAAGCACGGGCTGGAGGCTCGAGAGGGCGGCCGCAGTCCCCCCCTCGCCGACCGGCACCTTGAGGGCCGCCCCCGCGCCCCCGCTGACGGCGTTGGCACGGTCCATCCCGACGCTGTTGGCCCTCGTCATCACCTGCACGATGGGCTCGCTGATCCGGTTCCCGTCGTCCGGGCTGACGGCGGGGTCGAAGCTGAACACCCGCTGGCCGTCCGCGACCCAGCGGATGGAGACGGCCTGGCGGGCGACGGCTGCGGGGACTTCGCCCCCGAAGGCATCCTCGGCGGCCACGGCGCTCCCCTGGGCGAGGCGGAACCACGCCGAGATGGCGCTGGCCTCGCCGCGAAGGCGCTCAGGCGCCAGGACCACCCAGTCCGTCGTCGACTCGTCGACGGCGATGGCCCGGCCGTCTGCGTCCATGACGGGGAAGCGGCGCAGATAGTTCACGTTGACGGTGATCGACCTGTACGTGCCCTGCGGGAGGGCGCTGGCGAGGGCGGCGGGCTCGTACTGGGTGGCGTCGACGTAGAGCGCGCCGCGCTCGTCGAGGTCCGGGTAGAGCGACTCGGCCACCGCCGGGGTGTAGGCCTCCTGTCCAGATGCCATGTCGATCTCGTCGTTCCCGTTCGACACCGGGTAGAAGATGGCGTAGCCGTGAGCGGCGTCCCAGCCGGCGAGTCGCGCCCGCTCCTGGGCGGCGGCACCGTACTGCAGCGAGAGCCCGGCGCCCGCAGCGATCAGGGCGAGCGTTAGTGCCGCCTTGACGAGTGCGTTGAGGGCGAAGAGGGCGCGGGTCGGCTTCCTGTTCTTGAGGGACGCGCCGACACGGCCGAACAGCAGTGCCGTGGACGCCGCGATCGATGCCCCGAGCATGACGGCGAAGGCCCGGGCGATTGCCAGCGCGACTCCTGCCGTGAACGCGAGGGTGGTGTCGTGGACAAGCCGGCTCGCGACGGTGGCGGTGGCGACCGCGAGCAGCCCGACCGTCACGATGAGCCGTCCGGTCAGCCGGTACCAGATCGCGAGCCCCCCCAGCCCGTGGAGCCGCATGACCCCCGCGGCCTTGGCCCGGTGAAGGATCCCGAACGCGATGAGGAGCGCAGTCGCGAGCACGATCGCGATCTGGGCGCCGAGGAGCAGTGGACCGGGGGCGGCCTGGACGCCCGAGAAGTGCGTGCCCTGGGCGGCGAAGTCGGATGGCTTGAACGCCCCCGCAGCGCCGGCAGCCGTCGAGGCGCCCTCGGACAGCAGGCGCAGGAAGTCGCGGACGGACGCCCCGCTCCCCGCCTCCGCGACGTACGAGCCGGCGACGGGCAGGGAGTCGAAGGCCAGCGCGAGCGCGCGCACGGAGACCGCGTCAGCTCCGCCGAAGCCGGCGAGCCGCCCGACCTGATCCGGGCTGCCGGTGTCCGCGGAGGAGAGCAGCCGCTCCGGGTGCTCGCCGTCATCCGCCGTGAGCCAGCGGCCGCTTGCCAGGGGGAACGCGTCGGCTACGCGCGTCGGCGCCTCCAGCAGGGCGTACAGGACGACCTCTGGCCGACCGTCGCCGCCGTACTCGACGGCGGTGCGGAAGACGTTGACCCTGGCCTCGCGGGCGGCGGCGCGCAGCACGGAGTACGCTGTCGCGGGGTCGGCGAGCGACTGGTCTGGCGGGATCGCAAACGCGGTGCCCGCGTCTCCTGCCGCTTGGAGCCATCCGCGCTGCTGGACCTGCGCCTGCTCGAGGTAACTGCTTACGCCGGCTGCGGCGGCCAGAGCGGCGAGCATGAGGGCGACAACACGTTGCACGGTATCAGTGCCTCCGTCCCATGGACGACGGTCTCTCCTGACTGCGGCCGACCGCTGCCAGCGGCTCGAGGCAGCGTGTCGGTCGGGGTTCGCCCCGGCCGACACCGGAGCGCCGGCTAGGGCATCCCGGGCGGGATCAGCAGGCGATCGCGACGTGGGGGGCTGCTGCGCCAAGCTCAGCCCCGGGCCGCACGTCGCGCCGGGCGCCCACGGCGCCCGCCCGGCGATCCGTCAAGCTCGCGGGTCGCTCAATAGGTGGCCCAGTACTCAGCTGCGCTGTCCCAGGCGTTGGAGTGGACGTCCGCGTTCGCCCAGAGGGTCGGATCCGCGAAGATCTTCACGTTCTGCGAGGCGCAGATGGCGGTCGCCGAATGGCGGAGCGAGTTGTGCACGTAGTGCGACCAGACGTGCTTGCCCCAGATGGCCTCGGATTCAGTCCCGTAGTTCCAAGTGCCCCCGCCCACGTTGACGATCGTCGCCAGTGCGGGCGCGGCGAGAGTCAGCGCGAGAAGGAGGGCAGCTGCGATGGATCTGCGACGCATAGCAACCTCCGTTGCGTCAAGCCGCTGGGGCGGTCATCGCGCTGCCGGCGTCGCCTGGCCCCCCAGTCGGCACACCCGTTTCGAAACCTCAAGGCGCGCCTGGCGCCAGCGTGAGCGCTGCCCGAGTCGCGGTCAATGGGGCAGAACCCTTCGCCGGGGGGCCGAACGGTGGGTGTGGGCGCGGCGTGCATGATCCGCCTCACCAGCACTGCCCCACTCTTGGCCCCCCAGCGCACGGGGTGCCAGACCCGGTGCCAGCGGTGCTCGACCGAGCGGGCCGACGCGCAGGGGCGGCGCGCGGCGCGATCGCCGTCCGTCGCGCACCACCCCC
>JAJYGO010000383.1 GCA_021785115.1 Chloroflexota bacterium
AGGCCGGTTCCATGGCCTTCTTGGCCCCGTGGTGCGGGGCCAGCAGGACATTGGCCCGCAGAGGCAGATCCTGGGCCATGAGGCGTTTTTCCTGGTCGGCCTCCACGTCGCGACCTCGCTCGCCCTGCTCTTCTACTACCGCGCCACGTGGGTGCGGCTGATCGCGGCCCTGCTGCGCACACTGCGCACCCGGCGCGTCGAGACCCCCGACGAGCGCCTGATCTGGCTGCTGGCGATCGCCACCGTCCCCGCCGGGCTCGTCGGCCTGCTCGCGGAGCACGCGCTGCGGGTGCTGTTCGCGACGCCCCTCGCCGCCTCCCTGTTCCTGGTCGGCAACGGGATCCTGCTCCTGGTCGGCGAGGCGACGCGGCGGCGCGGGATCGCCCGGCGCGTGGTGGCGGCCCACGCGCGCACCGCGGGTGGCGACCGGCGGCTCGACACCCTCGATGTCCGCGAGGCGATCGCGGTGGGCGTGGCGCAGGTGCTCGCCCTGCTGCCGGGCTTCAGCCGCTCGGGAGTCACCATGGTCGCCGGGCTGGTCCGCGGCCTCGACCACGAGGACGCTGCGCGCTTCTCGTTCCTGCTCGCGACGCCGATCATCATGGCCGCGGGCCTCTACAAGCTCCCCGACCTCCTGGGCCACAACGGCGACGGCGTGCGGCTCGAGGTGCTGGCCGGCAGCGTGGCGGCGGCCGTGGCGGCCTACCTGTCGGTGCGCTTCCTCGCGCGCTACTTCCGGGCCAACACGCTGCTGCCGTTCGCGGCCTACTCGCTGGTGGCGGGCACGCTGCTCGCCGTGCGGTTCGCGCTCGGCGGGTAGCATGTGTAGCGCCGCTCGGCGGGTAGCCGGCAGCGCGGGCGGCCGCAAGCGCCACGTCAACGAGGCGCCCGCCCGAGCAGACCGCGCCTCGCCATCTGTCCGCATGGTGACGATCGGCACTGTTCCGACGAAGCGGCGTCGGTAGCATCGGCGCGAGGAAACGGGAAGAAGGGGGGTTCGTATCGGCACTGTCGTCCCCGTTCGCCGCTGGGCCGCGTCGGACCCCGCCGCGCGTGTTGACGCTGCCATCATCGGCGCCGTCGCACTGCTCAGCGCTGGCGGCGCCATCGCGGTCGGCATGACCGGCAGGGAGGTTCGGGTGGTGGCGCCCGACCTCGACCTCGTCCTCGACAGCCTCACGACTTTCGTCACGCTGTCCGTCGGCGTGCTCAGCGGGCTCCGCTATCGGCAGCGAGGCGAGCCGATCGCGCTGTTCCAGGCGACGGCTTTCCTCGTGCTGGCGGTGGCCGACGCGCTCGCGGTCGCACTCAGAGTCGGTGGCCTCGACCGGCAGGTCGGGATGTCCCTGTCCGCGCCCGGGCAGGCCCCCCTGTACCTGTTCACCGTGGACCGACTGCTGGCGGCCGCCTTGATCGTGATGGGCTGCCTGGACTCCCTGCGCCGGCGGCGTCCGCGCTGGCCTCGGTTCATCCCGGTCGGGTCCGCCCTCCTGCTGCTGCTCGCGGGCGCGCTGATCGAGTGGCAGGCGCCACAGCTGCCCGCCCTCGCCGTCCCGGCGGCCGCAACCGGCGCCGCGCCACGGGCCGCCGCGGACGCTCTCCCAACGTCGACCCTCCTCGGTGCCGCGCTCGGGGTGATCATCGCCGGCCTGTTCCTGTGGGCCGCGGCGCTTTCGCGGCGCCTGTACCGGCGGAACCGGGCCCTCGCTGACGGGTACCTGGTGGTCGGCCTCGTCATCGCCGCCTACGCCCAAGTCGCCACCGCTCTGGGCCCGGGCACCTACACGGGGCTCGTCACGGGCGGCGACCTGCTGCGCCTCACCTTCGATCTGGTGCTCCTGCTCAGCATCCCGGCTGAGGCAACGGTCACCATGACCGCGCTGCGCCGTGCCAACGCCGAGCTCGCGCGTCTGCGCGCGATGGAGGTGGAACGGGCGATCCTCGACGAGCGGGCTCGACTCTCCCGGGAGCTGCACGACGGCCTCGCCCAGAGCCTGTGGCTGGCGAAGCTCAAGACCGCCCGCCTCGCCGGCCTCACAGCCCTCGACTCCGAGGGAGGCGCCCTCGCACGGGAGCTCGGCGCGGCGATCGACGCAGGGCTCGTGGAGGCCCGCCAAGCCGTGCAGATGCTGCGCTCCGACGGGGCGCCGACGGGCACGCTGCGCGAGCTGCTGGAGTGGACCGTGGACGAGTTCGCGGACCGCTACGGGCTGCGCGTCGAGTTCGATTGCGGATCGGATCTGCCCGTCCTCTCGCCGCGTGCCCAGGCGGAGGCAATACGCATCGCCCAGGAGGCGCTGACCAACGTGCGGCGCCATGCGGATGCCACCGTCGTGCGAGTCAGGGCCGTCGTCGAGAGTGGGCAGCTCACGTTGCGCGTGGACGACAACGGCCGCGGCTTCGACCCGGGCACCGTCGTGGAGACGGCATTCGGCCTCGCGAGCATGCGCGAGCGCGCGGCGCTGATCGGCGGTGACCTGTCCATCGACTCGGCTCCTTCTTCCGGCACCCGGGTGCGCCTCCGGGTGCCGCTGGCGCTGCCGCCGTCGCCCGCCGCCGTGGTCGCTCAGTGAGCGAGATCGTCCGCCCCAAGCGCCTGCGAGTGATGCTGGTGGAGGACCACGCCCTCGTGCGCTCGGCCGTGCGGCAGGCCCTCACCGCGCCCGAGGTCGAGCTGGTGGGCGAGGCGGCAAGCGCTGAGGAGGCGCTGGCGCTGGCGGCGCGAGCGCGCCCTGATGTGCTGCTCGTGGACATCGCGCTGCCCGGAATGGACGGCGTGGCGCTGGTGCGGGAGCTGGCGCCACGACTGCCGGACGCCCGGATCGTCATGCTCACGGTGTCGAGCGCCGAGCACGATGTCCTCGCCGCCATGCGCTACGGCGCGGCCGGCTACCTGACCAAGGACGTCGCGCCCGAGGCCCTGCTGCGGGCGGTACGCAGCGCCGCCGACGGCGAGCTGGTGATGCCGCGGCGGATGGCCGCCAGGCTCGTGCAGCGGCTGGAGGAGACCGCCCGCTCGGCGCGATCCTCACCCGACCCAGCGCTCGGCACGCTCACGGGGCGGGAGGCGGAGGTCTTGCGCCTGCTCGCCGACGGGCTGACCGACCGCGAGATCGCGGCCGCGCTCACCATCTCCCTGCGCACCGTGACCACCCACGTGAGCGGCATCCTGCACAAGCTCGGCGCCCGGAACCGCGCCGAGGCCGCCCTGCGGTATCGCGGCTCGGGCTGAAGCAGGCGGTTCCCTGCGCCGCCATCGGGGTCCGGGTCCTCCCCTCCTGCGGGTTCGGGCCCGCTCGGTCCCGGTCAGGCTCGGGCCATGGCGCGCGCGGCCGCCAGCTCGACGCGCAGGAGTCGCGGCCGATCGACGTAGAGCGAGGCCCCGTTCCCGTCGCCCAGGACCAGCAGCAGCCGCTCCCCGGCCAGCATGACCTCCTCGATCTCGCCCAGATCGAAGGACAGCGCGTGCCGCCCTGCCAGGACGAGGCGTCGCGAGGTCAGGTAGAGATCGCCCGCGAGGCCAGCCGGCGCACCGGTCCCGATCGCCGGCTCGCGCCGATCGAGGATGGCCAACCGGCGCACCGCGAGGACGACCTCGCCCGGTGCGAGCAGCGGCGCGATGCTGGGGTCCGGCTCGAGGGGTCGCATCAGCTGTCCGCGGTATCGCACGCGGGCCTCGTCCGCAGCGGTCTCATCGGCCCGGGCCCGGGCCAGGATCTCGGCGGCATCGCGGAGCGCTGCGGCGTCCACGCTGTCGGCCGTATCGACGGGCGCGGCGGGCGGACGCAGGCGGCGATCGGTGGGCTCCACGACGCCTAACGGTACGGCATCCCAGACCCGGTGCGGCTCCGCACCGATACGTAGGCGACTACGTATTCAACGGTACGTGTACGCAGGCGCGATTACGTAGACCCGTACGTAGGCCTACGGATGACGCCGGTCGCGGCCCGGGGTGATGGTGGGGCGAGTCGGCCGTGTCGAGGCCAGCGGCGTCCATCTTGGCTCGGTAGCGCGCGGCCCCGCGCTCGTCGTCGCCGTGGCGCGCCGTGCCCTGACGACCTCGGGCAGCGCGAGTGGAGGGTTCCGCATGCCTGTCGGCCGCCGCTCCCGCCGGTCGCGCCTCCTGACCGGCCTCCTGGTGGCGGCCGGCGCGGGAGTGCTCGCGATCGGTCTCGCCGTCCGCGTGGAGAGCCTGCACTTCCAGACCGTCCTCAGCGGCTCCATGCGACCCACCCTCTCGCCGGGCGATGTGGCGGTCACGCAGGCAATGCCGCTCTCGGTGCTCCGCGTGGGCGACGTCACCGTCGTCCAGCCGCCCGGGGAAGGCGTGCCTGTGATCCACCGCATCACCACGCTGCAGGACGGGGTCATCACCACCAAGGGCGACGCCAACAGCGTCGACGACCCCTGGCACCTGAGGCTCGCCGGCCCCACTGCCTACCGGCTGGTGGGGGTGGTGCCTTTGATCGGCTGGCTGGCCAGTCTGCAGCGGCCCGCGCTCCTGCTCGCGGGGCTGCTCGTCGGCCTGGTCATCCTCGACGAGCTGCGGAAGGAGGTGAAGGCCCGTTCGACGCGATCCCAGCCACAGCCTCAGTCCTGACCGAAGCAGACGCTTCCGCCCACTTGGGCGAGTGTCGAAGGTAGGAGCAAGCATCGTGTCTCTACGGAAGGTCGCCGCGCTGCTGGCGGCGTTCGGCCTCGCGGTCGGACTCATCCAGGCCGGCGTTGGCGCCAACTTCACTGACCAGGTCCAGGCCATCCAGAACATCACGGTCGGATCGTTCGGGTGCGCCGTCGACGCCTCGGGTGCTGGCGTCTCGCTCGGCAACTACCAGAACGGCCATCCGCACAGCGTGACGTACACCGTTCCGACGACGATCAACAGCTCGGCGCCGTCGAGCGCGCCGTTTTCCTTCTCGGTGCTCAATTACGGCAGCATCGACGCCGTCCTGAGCATCACGGCGAGCGGCTTGACGACCCCGTTCTCGATCATCGGGTCGCCCTTCTCCTCTGTACCCCTCGCCGCCGGCGCCAGCGCTCCGATCAGCACGGGTATCCAGTGGACCGCGCTGAACAACAGCAACCTCGGTCAGACCGTGACCGCCACCTGGACGGTCGAATGCGCGGATGCCGGGACCGGAGCCGTGGTATTCGACAACACGCCCGGCGCGCTGGTCACCACGCAGAACCTGCCGAGCATCGGCGCCGAGGCGTATTCCTTCAATGAGTTCGGCGCCGGCGTGACGTTCGCCGGTGCGCAGCGTCACCTGCAATCGGTCACCGTGACGATGAGCAGCTGGGCCTGCCAGCACGGCAGCTGGACGGACGGCACGTGTGCCAGCACGCCTGGTGCGACGTTCCCGGCAACCATCACCTTCAACATCTACGACGTTGGCGCCAACAACGCGGTCGGCGCCAAGATCGCCACGCTGACGGACACGTTCCAGATCCCGTACCGCCCCGCGTGGGATGCCGCGCACTGCCCGGCCAACGGCAACTACCACCCGTGGTATGACGGGACCTCGTGCTTCAACGGCAAGGCATGGGACATCACGTTCGACTTCAGCAGCCTGGGCGTGACGCTACCCGGCCAGGCGATCTTCGGCGTCGCGTACAACACCGACCACCACGGGTACGCGCCGATCGGTGGCTCCAGCAGCCCCATGGACTCCCTGAACGTCGCCATGAACCCGGGCACGGGCAGCGGCACCGTCGCCGTGGCGCCCGCAGTCGGCTCGTGGCTCCCCGACGGGCTGTCCGCCTACCTCAACGACACGTACGCGCCGTTCTACATGGACAACGGTGTTGGCGGAACCGGCACGTTCCGACTCGACACGCCGCCCTCCAATAGCGCGAGCGCGATCGGTCCCTACGGCGGCTTCGAACCGGCCGTCCAGTTCACCGCGAACTAGCGAGATCCGGGACGGTCGGCGGTTGCTCCGACCCGCCCCCGACAGGTGCTCGGGTGCTCCACGGCGCCCGAGCACCACCTTCCAGTCACAGACGCAGCAGGGGGCAACCCGCGGTTGCCCCGGAGAATCCGGAGTCATGACCACGATGGGCGACGAGCTC
>JAJYGO010000498.1 GCA_021785115.1 Chloroflexota bacterium
GGGCCTGGTCGGCGATGGCCCTCGTGATGGCCTGCCGGATCCACCACGTGGCATAGGTGGAGAACTTGTAGCCCTTCTCGTAGTCGAACTTCTCGACCGCCCGGATCAGGCCGATGTTGCCCTCCTGGATCAGGTCCAGGAAGCTCATGCCGCGCCCGATGTACTTCTTCGCGATCGACACGACCAGGCGCAGGTTGGCGCTGGTCAGCTGCTCGCGGGCGTCGCGGCCCATGCGGACCAGCACGCCGCGCCGATCACGCAGCTTGGTCCCGACCGGCACGCCGGGGTCCCAGCCCATCTCGAGCAGCAGCTCGGCGCCGTTCCCGGCCTCGATCCAGCGGCGCAGGTACCCGTGCGCCACCTCGCGCGACCAGTCGTAGAGGGCCCGCAGGCCGGGGTTGTCCCGCGAGTCGAGGTCCCCGTTGTGGACGGAGACGAAGGCGAAGTCGACGAGGTCGGTGAAGCCGTCGGCGGTGGGCTGCTCGTTGTACGCCTGGACCCGGGCCTTGGCCTCCTTCAGCAGGCCCTTGGTCGCGTCGCTGGTCGCCTCGCGCTGCGCCTTGACCAGGTGAAGATCCGGGACCTGGGCCAGGAGCGCGTCGGCCTCCGCCTGGCGGAAGGCCTCCCGGATCGTCTGGTCTGCCTCCCGGCCGTACGGCAGTCGGTGCTGCGGGTGCAGTGTCCGCGTCTTGCGCTCGGTGTCGTTGCGGGTCCACTCCCACAGCTGGAGCACGCCCTTCCAGGGCTCCTCCGCGATCTGCTCGCCGAGCTCGATCGCCTTGGCGAGGACGACCTCCTCCTCCGCCGTCAGGAGCGGCACCTTGCCGATCTCCTTCAGGTACATGCGGACCGGGTCGTCGATCCCGATCATGTCGGCCGAGAGCGCCTCGATCTCCTCGGGGGTGGGCTCCTCGGCCTCCTCCTCGAGCTTCGCGGGAGGCTCCTGCCAGGGGACGCGGTCCCCCTCCTCGACGGCGACGTCCACGCCGAGCTCGGCCGCGGCGAGCTCGGGGACGACGTCGAGCTCGTCCTCGGTGTCCTTCACCTCGACCTCATCGTCGAGGCCCCGGCGTCGCCGGTCGCGCTCGAGCACCGAGGCGACGAGCACCTTGTCGGATGCATCCATGGTCAGACAGGTCCTCCCACTGGGGTTCGGCTGGTTGTCCTTGTCAAGACGGTGGAGGCGGCCGCCCGGCGGTCCAGGTCGGCGCGCTCCCGTTCGAGTGCACGGATTCGGTCGATGAGGTTGTCGGCCACGGCGATGCCGCCGCCTGCGACGGGTCCGCCCGCGACGACGCCGCCCGACGCGGCACCATCCAGGGCGGCACCGCCCGCGGCGCCTGTCTCAGCGGAACCGCCCGACGCGGCACCGCCCGCCACGGCGCGTCCCCGCGCCTGGGCCTCGGCCAGTTCGGCGCGGAGGAAATCGAGCTCGTCCCCCACGCGGCGCAGCTGAAGACGGATCAGGCACTGCTCCACCGCGCGGGACGCCCGGTCGTCCGACAGGCGGGGGGCCGCCCGCTCGACGAGCCCCCGGACGATCGCCGCGAGCTCCGGATCGAGACCACGCACGAACGGCTCGAGGGTCGTGCCGGCCGCCGCCGAGTCGGCGGCGCGCGCCGCGACATCCGCCTCCCGGACCGCACGCCAGAGCTCGCGCGCGGGCGTGGTGAGCAGGGCTTCCGGCGGCAGCTCGTCCGCGGCTGCGATGGCCGCCCGCTCGTCGACGTGCCGCAGCAGCAGGCCCAGCAGCTCGCGTTCGATGGGATCGAGGGTCTGCGCCGCCTCCGTCCCGTCGATCGTCTCCCGCGACGCCAGCACCGCGTCGGCGGTGAAGCGCCCGGTGCCGTGCCCGGTCGCGGAGGGGTCGGTGCCCGGCCGCGCGGTCTCCGGTCGCTGCAGCAGCTCCTGCACCGTGCGCACGTCCACCCCGGCACGCCGGGCGAGGGACTGCACGTACGCGTCGCGTTCGACGGGATCCCCGATCTGCCGCAGGGTGGGCGCCACCGCCTCCACGAGCCGCTTGCGACCCTGCACGGTGCGCGGGTCGTGGCGGGCGGCGAAGTACTCCACCAGGTAGTCCATGATCGGCTGCGGCGCCCCCACCGCCGCCTCCCACGTCGCCCGATCGTCCCGGATCACCTCGTCCGGGTCCTTCCCCTCCGGGAGCCGCACGACCCCGACCTCGGTCAGCCCCACGCGCGCCCTGCTCCGCTGCACCTCGGCGATCAGCGCGGTCAGCTCCGTGGCCCCGAAGGTCCCGGCGCTCTGCCCGGCCGGGTCGACGTCGTACGCGAGCGCGATGGAGGGCGCGTACCGGGTGAGAAGCTCCACCTGGGCGGCGGTGAGGGCCGTCCCGAGGCCTGCGACCACGTTCTCGAACCCCGCCTGGTGGGCCATCAGCGCGTCCGTGTAGCCCTCCACGATCACCGCCCGGCCGGTCCGCCGCATGGCCGTGCGCGCCCGATCGACGAGATACAGCGAGCGGCTCTTGTCGAAGAGCGGCGTGGCCGGCGAGTTCAGGTACTTGGGGCCACGATCCCGGCCGGAAGCGCCGTCGCCGCCCTGCTCCAGGATCCGTCCCCCCAGGCCGGTCGCGTGCCCGGAAGCGTCGCGGATCGGGAAGATGATGCGGCCGCGGAACCGGTCGTAGACGCCCCGGCGTCCGCGCACGGCGAGCCCCACCGTCTCGAGCTCCTCGTCGGTGGCCCCGCGCTTCGTCCGGAGCGCCTTCGACAGCGGCTCCCACGCATCGGGGGCCCAGCCCAGCTGGAACGTCGCGACCGTCTCGTCCGTGAAGCCGCGGCCGCGCAGGTAGTCGAGCGCCGGCTGGCCGTGGCGCGTGTCCGTGAGCACGCGGTGGTAGAAGGCGACGGCCGCCTCGAGCACGTCACGCAGCCGCTTGCGTCGCGCGTCCTCCCGGCTGGTCCGCTCGTCCAGCTCCACCCCGGCCCGTGCCGCCAGCCGCTTCAGCGCCTCCGGGAAGTCGATCCCCTCGCGCTGCATGACGAAGCTGAAGACGTCGCCGCCCAGTCCGCAACCGAAGCAGTGCCAGCTCTCGCGCGCGGGGGTGACCACGAACGACGGCGTCTTCTCGCCGTGGAACGGACACAGGCCCTTCCAGGTGGTGCCCGCCTTCCGGAGGGGGACGCTCTCCCCGATGATCTCGACGATGTCGAGCTTCGCTTTGACGCTCGCGACGGCGCCTGTGGACAAGGATCCTCTCGGTTGCTGGCGGGTGGGCCGGCCGGATGCGTGCCGGTGCAGGCCGTTGCGACCTGCCGGAGACAGCTAGCGCCGTGTCAAGTCTTGACACGGCTTCGCAGGCGGGATGATGCGCCCGTTCCGGGCCCGTGTCAAGGGGTTTCGCGGGCTTGTCAAGGGGGTGAGGGCGCCACAGGGGGCCCCAGAGACGCCGCCAGGGGCCCCTGTCAAGTCTTGACAAGGCATGCGACGGGGCAGCCGGCCGGACGGAGAAGGGGTCGGGCGCGCGGTGACGCCACGCACCACCAGTACGCCCAACGTGCCGAACTACGAGCCAAACGCCACTGGCGCGCGCGGATAGTTCTGCGCGACCGTTCGGGTCACTGCACGGCGGTGCCGGGCCGGATTGCGCCGTCCGACGAGGGAGCGACGGGCGATCCCGGCTTGGACGAGGGACCGGTCAAGGGGGTTCGCTGCAGGTGGCGCGGGCCAGCGGGAGGCGAAGGCGGCAAGGACAGCGTCGCGCCGCAGCGTGGGTATCCCCTGATCAGACGAGCCGGCGTCCTCGGATGGGCCGCACGGTGCGGTGATCGGATAGAGGGAGGACGTTCATGCATCGGCTCACACAGCGTTCGCGTGCCCGGCGAATGGCGATGGCGGTGGGGGCGGCCGTGCTCTCCCTGGCAGCGGTCGGGGTGGTCCTGGCGGCACCGTCCACGCTGACGTTCACGCCGCAGAAGGCGGACCAGATCACCAACATCGACGTCCTGCGTCAACAGATCAAGAACTACTACGGCACGCCGACCGCCACGACCGGCTCGGGGGCAACGGCCGGCTGGACGCTGGGCCTGAACCTCGAAAGCAACTACGCGCGGGAAGTCGAGTCGGTCGCCGCCGATGGCGCGCAGTGGCTGCAGGCGCGGGCCGGCAAGTCGGCCAAGCCGGCGATCGTCTTCGACGTCGATGACACGACGCTCACCACGTACAACTACGAGCTGTTCAGCAACTGGGACTACAACCCCGCCACGAACGCGGTCTTCGTGGGGCTTACCACGAGCGGGACGCCGCCCGTGACGACATTCACCGGCAACCTGTTCCCGGCGACGCCGGGGATGGTCGCGCTGGCCCAGAAGGCGCACGAACTCGGGTACGCCATCTTCTGGATCACCGGCCGGGGTGACGCGCAGCACGCGGCGACCATCGCCAACCTGGTCAGTGACACCGCGGCCGGGTTCAGTGACATCACCTCGGTGGCCTATTCGGGCGCCACGCTGCCGGAGATCGATGCCGGTTACCCGGCGCCGACGGCGCTCGATATCGGGCACGGCGGCTTCACCGATGGGCTCTTCACGAAGCCGACCATCAACCAGACGACCAACACGTACCCGGCCTACCTCGACACGCCGGAGTTCTGTGCCTCGTACATCGCCCAGAAGGTGTCGTGCGCCACGATCCCGTACAAGGCCGGCACGCGCGCCTACATCGAGTCGCAGGGCTACGACATCGTGGCCGACTTCGGCGACCAGTACAGCGACCTGCTCGGCGGCTACGCGGACCGCACGTTCAAGCTCCCCAACCCGAGCTACTACCTGCCGTAGAACGTCGCAGCGATTGCGTCGCAACGCGGGCGTCTCGGCCGCTGCCGCGTGCACCGCGCCTGGATGCCCGCAGGGCCGGCCAGGGCGATAGTCGCGCGCAGGTGGACGCGGCGCTGCCCTGGTACCCCGTCGCGTGCGCCGTGATCGACGCATGTGGCTGCCCCAACCCAGTTCCATACGGGGGATGTCGGGGAGCCGATGGGGGGCGGCTCCTCGACCATGTCTTGATGGAGGGAGCGATCCGCCCCGCCGCACTCGTTGAGGGAGCGCGACTAGGGGCGGATCGGGAGGGAGGCACAGGATGTCAACGCATCCGCGTCACGCCCAGACGCGGGCCAGTGTGTTCGTCGCCAGTCTGGCCGTCGCGGCCACCGGGATCCTCGGCGTGGCGCCGCCACATGCTGCGGCCGTCTCGACCACCGTCGTCATCAGCCAGGTCTACGGTGGCGGCGGCAACAGCGGAGCCACCTTCAAGAACGACTTCATCGAGCTCTACAACCTCGGCTCGACCGCCGTCGATTTGACGGATTGGAGCGTGCAATACGGGTCCGCGGGCGGCTCGACCTGGACGAACCGGACGAACCTGTCAGGAACGATCCAGCCCGGGCACTACTACCTCGTGCAAGAGGCTGCCGGGGCGGGCGGAACCGTATTCCTGCCCACGCCCAATGCGACAGGCACGATCGCCTTGTCAGCCAATGCCGGCAAGGTCGCGCTCGTCTCGAGCACGACCGCACTGAGCGGATCGTGCCCAAGCGGGGGGCAGATCATCGACTTCGTCGGCTACGGGAACACCTCGGGCAACACGGCGAACTGCTCGGAGACCGGCCCCGCTCCGACCCTGTCGAACACCACCGCCGCGCTGCGGATTGGCAGCCCGCCGACTGACACCGACGACAACGGCGCGGACTTCGTCGCTGGGACGCCGAACCCGCGCAACAGCGCTTGGCCCCTCACGGGCGCCGGCTCCGCGACGCCGAGTGTGCTCTCCGCCGGCGACGCCACGCTGCTGACCGTCGCGGTCACCCCGAGCACGTCCCCCACGAGCACCGGAATCGGCGTGACGTGCAACCTCGCCGAGATCGGCGGCCCCGCGACGCAGATGCTCTACGACGACGGCACCAACGGCGATGCGGCGGTCGGGGACAACACCTTCTCGTTCGCGACCAAGGTTACGGCGGCCACGAGCGGCGGAACGAAGAGCCTGCCCTGTTCGATTGGCGATGCGCAGTCGCGCGCCACGAGCGCGACGATCGTCATCACCGTCGTTGAGATCCTGCCCATCGGAGCCGTGAACGGCCCGGTCCCTGACAGCGACAGCTGTGCCGCACATACGTCGCCCTACGTCGGCCAGACAGTGACGGTCCAGGGCGTCATCTACGAGAAGACGCTCCAGGCCATCAGCAACTCCACGAACACGTACAAGGGCTTCTACATCCAGAACACGGCCGAGACCGCGGACACGGATCCGACGACGTCCGACGGCCTGTTCGTGTACATGGGCACCTACGCCACGCTCATCGGCGGCTACGCGCCCGTGGTGGGCGACGAGGTGGTCCTGAGCGGCAAGATCAGCGAGTACTACAACATGACCGAGCTCGGTAGCGCGAGCCTCGTCGGGCTCATTCGCAGCGGCGTGGACATCGCTGATGAGGTGGCGCCGGTCGAGGCGAACCCGCCGGTGGCCCTCGCCGAGGCCAACTGCTACTGGGAGCGCCTGCAGGGCATGCGAGTGCAGGTGCCCGAGGGCAGCATCGTGCTCGGCGGGCGCAACGTCTTCAGCCCTTCCGACGCCGAGATCTGGGTGGCTGCCCCCAACAGCACCATCGCCCAGCGCACGACGCAGTACACCGATCGCGCCTTCCGCGACGCCCACCCGCTCGACGACAACTACAACCCGACGAGCTGGGACGGCAACGGCTACCGCATCCTGATGGGCAGCCTGGGGATCAAGGCGGCCGCCGGCGACGCGCAGGCGCTCATCGATCCCGCCCGCACCTTTGACACGGTCACCAATATCCCGGCGGGCGGGCTCAACTACACCTACTCCAAGTACCGCATCGAGATCAGCGAGCAGCCCACGTTCAGCCTGGGGCCGGATCCCTCCCAGAACGATCCGCCGGTCGTCGAGACCGCCACCCAGTACACGATCGCCGACTACAACCTCGAGAACCTCTACGACTACCGGAACAACCCCTTCTCGGGCTGTGACTTCGCGGGCGACTCCGGATGTCCCCTCGTGGCACCCTTCCTCTCCGCGGTCACGCCTCCCTACGACTACGTGCCGGCCAGCGAGGCCGCCTACCAGGCACGCCTCACGGACATCGCCACGCAGATCGTGAACGACCTGCACAGCCCCGACATCCTGATGGTCCAGGAGGTCGAGAACCAGGACATCTGCAGCGTGCTCGACGGCGCGATGAGCTGCGGCACGACCGACAACGCCGATGGCAAGCCCGACGTGCTCCAGGACCTCGCGCTCAAGGTGGCGAGCCTGGGTGGCCCGGCCTATGACGCGGCGTGGGACCGCGACAGCTCGGACCTGCGCGGCATCGCCCCGGCGTATCTGTACCGCATCGACCGCGTCCAGCTCGTTCCACCCCAGACCGGTGACCCGGTCCTCGGCGAGAACCCCGTGATCGGCGGCTACACCAGCGTGCCGTACGACAGCGACGTGTCCAACCCCAAGACGCTCAACGCCGTCTACACGGGAGCCGGGGCCTGCGAGACCAGCTGGGTCTTCCCGCGCGCGCCCGACGTGGCGCTCTTCCGCGTCTGGGCCACCGGCGTGGGCTCGGGCAACTACGCCGACGTCTACACCATCAACAACCACTTCAAGAGCGGGCCCGACACCTGCGTCGCGCACCGCACCGAGCAGGCCAAGTACAACGCCGCGCTCGTGCAGTACCTCGAGACCGCCATGCCCGATGCCCGGGTCGTGGTGGCCGGTGACCTCAACGTGTACCCCCGGCCCGACGACCCCTTCGCGCCGATCGGCCAGGCGGGCTCGAGCGACCAGCTCGGATCGCTGTACCCGCCGAGCTCCGATCTGACGAACCTCTGGAGCGTCCTTGTCGGCACGACGCCAGCGTCCGCCTACAGCTACGTCTACCTCGGGCAAGCCCAGACGCTCGACCAGGTGTTCGCGAACGCGTCGATGATGAGCTCGCTCCAGGGCTTCCGGATCGCACACATCAACAGCGACTTCCCCGCCGACTACCCGGGCGACGTGGCGCGCGGCACGAGCGACCACGATCCCAACGTTGCCACGTTCTTGCTCTATCCCTTCAGTGGCTTCCTGAGCCCGATCGACGCGGCGCCGACGCTCAATGTGCTGAAGGCAGGGGCCGCGGTGCCGGTGAAGTTCAGCCTGGGCGGTGACCAGGGGCTGAACATCCTCGCCGCCGGGTATCCGCAATCCCAGCAGATCGATTGCACCACGCTGGTGCCATCGGGCTCGCCCGCGGGGACCACGGCTGCCGGGTCCTCCGGCCTCCGCTACGACGCCACGGCCGGCCAGTACATCTACGCCTGGAAGACCGACAAGGCGTGGGCCGGCACCTGCCGCGCGTTCATCCTGAAGCTCGCGGACGGGACCACCCACGAGGCGGACTTCCAGTTCACCAAGTAACCCTTCAGTCCGTGGATAGCCGAGGAGGCCGGGAACGCGCCCGGCCTCCTCGTTCTTGCTCCGGTGCGCCCGACCGCCGGCGGCCGCGCCACGCCATGGGACCAACGTCTACTTTCCGGTGGCCCGCCCGTGGCCGACCATGCGCGCATGGGTTCCCCACTCACCGCCCGGCCCCCCTTCGTCGCGGCCCGCGATGGGCTCTGCGCAGCCTCGATCGCCCTGGGTGCCCTGGAGGACGGCGATGCCGGGCCGGCCCGTGCCGCGATCGCCCGCTGGCTGGAGGTGCAGACCAGCAGTAACCCCGACAGCGTGCGCCGCTATCCCTGGGCCAGCAGCACGGTCTACTACCAGCTGCCGCCCTATGTCCCACCGCGCACCGCCTGGCACGCCTGGCGGCCGGCCGAGGAGGAATGGCGACAGCGGGACATCGAGCGCTTCGAGGCTTCCCTGCTCACACCCCTCGTGCTGTCGGACGCGGTCGAGCTGCTCGAGCGACTCGCCGCGGATGGCGAGGAGGATGCGGCGGCGCTCCTCGAGCGGGTCCTGCCGGTCGTGCGCCGGGACATGGCCCGCCTCGTCGTCGGCCTGCACGCCTGGAGCGACACGTGGGGTCTCTGGAACCTCGCCCGTCACGAGCGCGCGCTCCGCCGCCTGCATCCCTTCGCGCTCGCCATCGCCGACAGCTACGCCGCCCGCGCCATCGCCCAGGGCGCCGTGGGGACGGGCAGCCGGTATCCCTTCCACGACCAGCCCCTCGTCTCGGTCTCGGCACAGCTCGCGGCGGGGCTCGCGGCGCTCGGTGTCCACCCGCGGCTGGTGGGGCGGCTGGCCGCCTTCGTGGCGGCCAGCGAGGCGCCCGAGGGGGCGTGGGGCGACGCCGACGGGCCACGCGACCTGCTCACCACCCTGGTGGCGGCCGACCTGCTGGCGGGGCTCGACCCGGCCTGGGACCCGGCGGCCACGCTCGGCTGGATCGACCGGCAGCGCCGCCCCGACGGCGTCTTCGTGGCCTACGGCCCCGAGGCTGCCTGGCTGACCCTGGAGCTCGAGGCGCTCCTGCGGCGCCTGGCGCGGCCCTTCCCGGCACGCTTCCGCTGGCCGCAGCTCGCCACCGAGCAGCGCGACCGCCGCACCCAGCTCCCGTTCCTTGGGTACCTCGCCGACCTGGCGCGCCTCTTCGCCGAGGTGCCGGCCCTCGCGGCGGCCCCGGTCGAGATCGCCTTCCTCGACCTGGCGGGCTTCGGGGCCTGGAACAACCGCCACGGCATGGCTGCCGGCGACGAGGTGCTGCGCTTCCTCGCGGCCGAGCTCGCCGGCCTGCCCGATTCGGTCGCCATCCGCGACGGGGGCGACGAGTTCCTGGTGGTCGGCGTGCCCTGCGGTTCCGGGCTCACTGCCTCGCTCGAGGCGTTCCGGCGCGCCTTCCCCGGCCGGCTGCACGCACGCTTCGGGACCGAGGCCGTGGCCCCGCGCATCCTCGTCGGGCACGCCGTCGGCGCGTCCCTCGTCGATGCCCGCGACGTGCTCGGCCGCGAGATCGCCGCACTCAAGGCCGCGCATCCCGCCCCACCGCCGGAGGGGATCCTGGTGCCCTCGGCCGGCGTGGCTGGCGATCCGGTCGGGCGCGGTGACCCAGGCGGTGCTCACGGCGAGCCGACGACGGGGACGCGACCGCTCCCCATCTAGCGCCGCGCCGGCGCGGCCGGGACGGCGCGGCCAGGACGGTACCGTCCGATGCGCCCGCTGGGAGGATCCCGCGGAGCGCGACGCCGGGACGGCTGACCTCCGAACGGCATCTCTCTGGTGCAGGACAGGGGCAGGACCGGGCCGGGCCCGCAATCGAGCCAACGTCGGGGAGGTAGGCGAATGCAGCAGCCGGGGGAAGGCGCCGCACGCCTGGATCGATCGTCGAACGGCGCGGCCCACGGACGGCCCGGGAGCAGGCTCCAGCGCGGCCTCGCGCTCGCCGGTGTGGCGATCATCGTCGCGCTCGTCGCCTTCCTCGCCTGGCCGCTCGAAACGGAGGACCTGGCGTCGCGTCCGCAGCCGGCGGCGGGCTATGCGGACGCCGTCGCGCGCGTGCAGCGGTTGCAGGCGACGGACGGCGCCAAGGTCAACCCGCTGTGCGCCACGCGCCTCCTGACGCATGGGACGAAGGTCGCCCGGTCCGTCGTCCTCTTCCAGGGCTACACCGACTGCGTGGCGCAGTGGGGCGAGTTCGCCCGGCTCCTCTACGACGCGGGCTACAACGTCCTCGTCCCCCGCGCTCCCCATCACGGGCTCGTCGACGACTCGTCCGACGAGCTCGGACAGCTCACGGCCGTCGAGCTCGTGCGCCTGGCCGACGAGGCCACCGACATCGCGCACGGCCTGGGGGACCACGTCGGCGTGTTGGGGTTCTCCATGGGCGGGGTGATGGCGGGCCTCGTGGCGCAGGAGCGGCCCGACGTCGATCGTGTCGTCGTCATCGCGCCGGGCTTCGTCCTGGGAGGCATCCCGCCCATCGCCGCGGCCCAGGTGGCGAAGGCGCTCCTGCTCGCGCCGAACGTCATGTTCTGCCGAGGCGCTTGTGCGACGCCCGATCCGCCGTATGCCTTCCCTCGCCACGCCACGCGCGCGATCGCCGCGATCCTCCAGCTGGGTGCCGTCGTGCGCGACCAGGCAGAGACGCGCGCCCCGGCAGCCGGATCCGTCGTCCTCGTGACGAACGCCAACGACTCCGAGGTCGACAACGGCGTCGCGCTGGAGGTGGCGGCGGCATGGCGGCAGCGTGCCCCGGGCCGTGTCGACACGTATGAGTTCCCCCGGGACCTCGGGCTCATCCACGACGTCGTCGACCCGGTCCAGCAGGGCAGCCGGACTGATGTCGTGTACCCCGTGCTGCTGCGGCTCCTGCAGGCAGGTTGAGGAGGGCGCGATGAAGACGCGGACCGGCCAGAGACCGCGCGAAGGATCGTCATCCACGCTGGCGGCCCTCGCCACCGCGTTCCTTCTGCTCGGCTGTGCTGGCTCGACGACCCCCTCGAACGGCGTGGCGTCGATCGGTCCTGCAACACCGCCACCCGCTACGAGCTCTGCCGAGCCACAGACGCAGCGTCCCAGCCCGACGGCCGCGCCGCTCGCCTCCACTCCTGGGTCTGGTCCCGAGGGCACGGCGACGTCGTCATGCCCGGTCGCGGTGGCCCACACCGTCGTGCCTGGAGACACGCTGTCCGGCATCGCCGAGCGGGACGGCGTGACGCTGCAGGGCCTGCTCGCTGCCAACCCGCAGATCCGTGACCCAGAGCTCATCCATGCCGGCGACCGGATCACGATCTCCCCCATCGACCTCGGTCCCGGCACGGCCGTCGCCATCAACAACCGCGGCCAGGTGGTCGGCACGGACGCCGGTCGCGCCTTCCTCTGGCAGGATGGGGTGCGGACCGACCTCGGGCCCGACACGTTCGTTGTCGACATCAACGACGCCGGCCAGGCAGTGGGCGCGCACGGCGCGCATGCTGCCCTCTGGCAGGACGGGACGATGGCCGATCTCGGGACGCTCGGGGGGCCTCTGAGCGCCGCCACAGGCATCAACGAGCGCGGCCAGGTCGTCGGCTGGAGCCAGGTCGCAGGCAGCGCGGAGGATGACCCACCGCGCCACGCCTTCCTCTGGCAGGACGGGACGATGTTCGACCTCGCGCCGCTCGGCCGCCCATACGGCGGCTCGCGCGAGTCGCTCGCGATCAACGATCTCGGCCAGGTCGTCGGCACGGGCGCGGACGACGCGGGCGAGCAACACGTTTACCTCTGGGACGACGGCAGGCTGAGGGATCTCGGGCCGCTCGGCCCAGGGCCGGCATTCGTCGCCGTCAACAACAGGGGCGAGGTCGTCGTCGTGGCCGCCGGACCCGCGGCCGTCGCGATCAACGATCGCGGCGAGATCGCGGGCGGCAGAACGCTCAGTGATCTCGTGTGGGATGGCGACATCTACCTCTGGCGAGACGGGACGTCGGCTGATCTCGGGCCCCTTGAGGGTGGCTTCCTCTGGCGGGACGGCAGGATGACCGGGCTCGGCAGCCTCGGCGGCCGCGGCAGTTGGGCCAGCGCCATCAACGAACGCGGCCAGGTCGTCGGCGAGAGTCTCACCGACATCCCGGCGCCACACCCGGGGGAGCTCTGCTGTTCGACCCTCCTCCACGCCTTCGGCTGGCGGGACGGGGCGATGGTCGACCTCGGGACACTCGGACCCCTCGACGGGAGCGACGCTGCCGACATCAACGACTGCGGCCAGGCGGTCGGCCGCACATACGACGATGCCGGGGACTCTCACGCGGTCCTGTGGCAGACGGCCCCGTCGTGAAACGGCGGCCTGCCTCGCCCCGACCCTGCGCTGCCGGACGACGTGACCTGTCCCGAGTGGCGACAGGCGCCGAGTGGCGGTAGAAGCCGCACCTGAGACCGCCTCCCCCACGGGCACAGCCGCCTCCGTCCCGGCGGGTCGCGCGGGACAGTACGTCCGCCTGGTGCATCCGATGCGTATGAGCTGGTTGATGGCGTATCCGGAGGCCCGCGCGCGGGCCTCCAGAGGACCGGCTGAGGTGGCCAACCCACCGGGTCGGACCGGGTTCGGCCCGTGGTCGCGTCTCCCGCCGTGTGTCGCCGCCCGGATGATCGGTTCGACGTCCCCGTCAAATGGCGGGAGACGGGGGCCAAACGCCACTGTCGCGTGGCTGGACAATCGGGCACGCTGCGCGCTCAGGGAGGGAACGCTTGGGGGGGCTCGGGGCGTCCCCGGTCGCGCCGCAGGACCAGCAGGCCCATGCGCGGTCCTTTTGCTCCCGTACCCTCCGACGGTCGTTGGACTTCCCCTGCCACCAGCGATCGGCCGCGTCGTGCTGGGCCGCCCGATGGGCGTGACCGAGACCGCCGACACGGCCGATCGGGCGCTCGCCGCAGTCGTCTCGCAGGCCGCGGCGGGCGATGACGTCGCATTCGCCCGCATCGTCGCGACCTTCCACGCCGACATGGCGCGCGTCGCCTACGTCGTCGGCGGGGGCGATCGCGAGCTGGCCGAGGATGCGGTCCAGTCGGCCTGGACGATCGCCTGGTGCCGGCTGCGCACGCTTCGCGACCCCTGCCGGGTGCGGGCCTGGCTCCTCTCGGTGACCGCCAACGAGGCACGCCAGCTGCTGCGCCGGCGACGGCGCGCGGCGACGGTCGGCCTCGAGTTCGCCGAGGAGCGCGTGGGCGCCCCGGATGCCGCGGGCCCCGTCACCGCCGCCGACGTGGCGGGGATCCTGGCCCGCTGCTCCCCCGACGAGCGCGCCCTCATCGCGCTCCGCTACGCGGCGGGCTACGACTCGGCCGAGATCGGCACGCTGCTGGGCATCTCGGCGTCCGGGGTGCGCAGCCGCCTGGAGCGCCTCCTCGACCGGATCCGACGGGACCTCGCCAATGGCTGAGCGCGACGCCTTCGAGCGGCAGTTCGCCGAGGCCGTGCGCGCGTATGCGGCGGGAGCGCCGACCGAGGTCGACGCGGGGGCCCTCGTCCGCTCGCTCGCCGCCACCACCCCGCGCGTCGGACGGCTCGTGCGCGTGGCTGGCTGGCGCCTGCCGGGCCTGGCGTACCTGTGGGTGCTCCTGGCGCTCGCGCTCCTCCTCGCCTCGATGCTCGGGCTCTCGCTCGCGGGCGGGCTGCCCGACCTGCGCCTGCTCGGCATCGCGCCTGCCCCCACGCGGCGGGCGAGCCTCCCGGCGGTCGTCCCGCCGACGTCGCCGGTCGCATCGGCGCTGCCCACCCGGACCACGCCCGAGGCGACACCCGCGCCCCCCTATGGCGCGGGGCTCACGTGGAGCGGGTTCGCGCCGCTGCCGCGCTTCGGCGCCGGCCACGCGCTGACGAACCCGACGGTCGGCGACGTGACGGCCGGGGGCCCCGGGTTCGTGGCCGTGGGAAGCGACTGGGTGGCTGCCGATCAGGCCGTCGCGGTGGCCTGGCTCTCGGCGGACGGCCGCACCTGGACGGAGCACCGGATCGGCATCCCGGGCACGACGTCCCTCCTCGCCACGCCGGCGCTGTCGTCGGTGGCCACCGGCGGCGGGCGGCTCGTGGCGGTGGGGCGGGTCGGTATCTGGCGTTCCACCGACGGCGCCGACTGGGAGCAGGCACTCGGCCCGGACGAGCTGGACGGGGTGCCGCTCCGGGTCGCGTGGGCCGTCGGCCGCTTCGTGGCCATCGGACGGAGCGTCGGCGACCCGTGCGCCGCCCGGGTCTGGCTCTCCACCGATGGGACGGCCTGGCTGCCGGTGGCGCTGCCCGACGCGGCGGGCGTCTGCCCCACCGCCCTGGCGGGCGGGGCGGGAGGCTTCCTGGCCGCCGGCCTCGATCCCATCACCGGGCGCACCGCACTGATGTGCTCGTCCGACGGGCTGGCGTGGACCCTTGCCCCTGCGCAGGCCGCCTTCGAGGGAAACGGCCACCCGGAGGGCGTCGCCCGGGCGGGCAACCGCTGGATCGCCTTCGGCTCATTCCTGCCCGGCGGCGCGTCGGAGCGCGGGGTTGCCGTGTGGACCTCGACCGACGGGCTCGCCTGGCGGCGTACCGCCCTGCTGCGCCCGGCCGGCGCGGACGCCTGTGACCCGGGCTCCGCCCACATGCTCGGGATGGCACCCTACGGCCCGGGCTACGTGGCGGTCGGTCGGTGCACCGTCAGTCCCGAGCAGGTGGGGATCGCCTGGGCCTCCACCGACGGCACCGCCTGGCAGCCCGTCCTGGGCCGCGTCCGGCCCATGCTGGCGGTGGCATCCGACGGGACGCGGCTCGTGGCCCTGGGCGCCGACTGGCCCGGCTACGCGCCGATCACCTCGAGCGCGGTGCTCGCGCCGTGACGGGCGGGCAAATCACGAACCACGTGACCGGTCCACGCCGTCCGGTCACGGCGCCGCCGGCCTGCGGCCGCTGACGAGCAGCTCACCCCCGAGCGGCGGGATGCCCACGGTGCGGGTGGTCACGTCCGTGAACCCGGCGTCCTCGAACATTCGCCGATGGTCGGCCTCGCCCCAGCGTGGCACGTCCCAACCGCTCGCCGGCTCGCGCGACGATCGCCGCGGACCAGTGGCAGACGGCCCGATCCGCCCGCGGCCGGGAGTCTCCGTGCGGCAGCAGGCGGCCGGCCGCCACCACGGGCATGAGGCGGTCCCGACCTCCGGGCCCCTACAATGGCCCGCGCGCTCGCTTGATGGGTACCCGCGTCACCATGGAGGGGACTTCCGGCGGTGATCCACGCCACCCCGGCCGTCGCAGAGGCCCTCGGAGCCGGCGGGCTCCCCGGGCGCTCGCACAGGTAGTCGATGCAGGAGGAGCTGGCGCGGGCGCTGCGAGACGCCGCCGAACGGTTCGGCACGCCCCTGTACGTGTACGACGTCGACCGGATGACGCACGATGCGCAGGCGCTGCGAGACGCCTTCGGCCCGCCGTGGATCGTGCTCTACTCGCTCAAGGCGAACGCGGTGCGCCCGCTCGTATGCCGCCTGCCCGCGCTCGGCTACGGCGCCAACGCCGTGTCCCTCGGCGAACTCATCGCGGCTCGCGAGGCCGGGTTCGAGCCTTCCCTTACGGCGCTCGAGGGGATCGGCAAGACGGAGCGGGAACTCCGGGAGGTGATCCGGAGGTTCCAGGTTGGCACGCCACCGCTCTGGGTCAGCCTCGAGTCCTCGGACGAGGCCGCGGCACTCGCCGCGCTGGCCGGCAACGGGCCCGGAGGACGCGGCAGGATCGACGTCCTGCTCCGGGTGAACCCGGAGGTGAGCCCCGAGACGCACGCCGGCCTGGCCGTCGGCGCGCGCGGCTCGAAGTTCGGCATGCTCGAACGTGAGATCGACGACGTCGTGCAGGCGGGCGGCGGGATCGACGGCCCGCTTCGCTGGCGGGGCGTGCACGTGCACACGGGCTCCCAGTTGCGCTCGGTGACGGCGTGGCGGAGCGCCCTGGCGTCCGCACTCCGGATCCGGGCGCGGCTCGCGCGACGGCTGCCGGACATGGACACGGTGGATGCCGGCTCCGGGTTCCCGGTCCTGGACGAGCCGGGCGTCCCGACGCCCGGCGACTTCGCCGCGGTCGCGGCCGCCGAGCTGCAGCGGGCGGAGCCTCCGGCGCGGCTGGCCGTCGAGCCCGGGCGCGCCGTCGTTGCGCGGTCCGGGTGGCTGGTCGGCCGCGTCCTTCACGTGCGCGCCCGCGATCCCCGCCAGGTCGTCCTCGACGCCGGCATGACCGAGCTCATCCGCCCGGCGCTG
The DNA here is from genome assembly GCA_021785115.1 of Chloroflexota bacterium. The sequence goes on from JAJYGO010000498.1 coordinate 16,705, forward strand.
TACGGGGCCCGGCACCCGATGGCGGCGCTCACGTCGCGCGGCGTCGGGTGCACCGACTCGGCCGGTGAGGAGATGACCGACGCCGACGTCCACGGGCCGGTCTGCGAGTCGACGGACTACCTCGGCACCCACCGCCTCCCGGCGCTCGTCCGCGGCGATCTCGTCGCCATCGGCCAGGTCGGGGCGTACGGCGCCTCGATGGCCAGCACGTACAACGCGCGCCCGCTGCCGCGCGCGGTGCTGTGGCAGGACGGGGACCTGCACCTGGCGGACGAGTGACCGTCGAGGCGGGGGCCACCGCGGGCTCGCCGGCATGCGGGCCGGGCTCGCCGGCATGCGGGCCGGGCTCGCCGGCATGCGAGCCGGGCTGGCCGGCTACTGGGAGCTGCCGGCGCCCAGGTAGGCGAGGACGGCCAGGACGCGGCGGTGGTCGTTCGCCGAGTCCGGCAGGTCGAGCTTGCCGAAGATGTTGCTGATGTGCTTCTCAGCCGCGCCCTCCGTGATGCCGAGAGAAGCGGCGATCCCCGCGTTGGTGCGCCCCTCGGCCATCGAGGCGAGCACCTCCCGCTCGCGCGGGGTGAGCGAGGCGAGCCGGTCGTCGCGCCGCCTGCGCACCATGAGCTGGGCGACCACCTCCGGATCGAGCGCCGTCCCGCCGGCCGCGACCCGGCGCAGCGCCTCCACGAACTCGCGCACGTCGGCGACCCGGTCCTTCAGGAGATAGCCGACGCCGCCGGCCCCGTCGGCGAGCAGCTCGCTGGCGTACTGCCGCTCCACGTACTGGCTGAGGACGAGCACCGGCGAGCCGGGCACGCGGCGGCGTGCCTCGATCGCGGCGCGGAGCCCTTCGTCGCGCTGGGAGGGCGGCATGCGGACGTCGACCACCGACACGTCCGGGCGGTGCTCGACGACGGCCGCCACGAGGCCCGGACCGTCTCCCACCGCCGCGACGACCACCGCGCCGGCGTCCTCGACGAGCCGGATCAGGCCCTCGCGCAGCAGGACGGAGTCCTCGGCGATGACGACGCGGAGCCCGTGCTCGTTCACGCCCCGATGATGCACCGTCGGCGGGCCGGCGTGACACCGATCTGCCGCGGGGAGGGCGATCTCTGCGATCGTGGGCGGCACGCCCCTCCGCTGCGTGCGGGCACACGCCGCGCCTGTCCGGGGGCTGCCCCGCCTCCCGTCCTGGGGATAACCCCACCCCCGGAACGCCCGCTGCCCGGCTTGGACGCGCCGTCCGCCGGCGATAGCGTCGTCCTCGACAAGCGGATCCGCTCGCAGGCCCGGCGGCCCACGTGAACGGCCACCGGCTCGGGCGACGCCCAAGCGTCCGAAGGGGGACATCGATGAAGCGCCTGGCAATGATCACCGCAGCCGTCGTCGTGCTGCTCGGCCTCCTGGCTCCGGCCGCGCTCGCCGCCGGAGTCCAGCCCGGGGCTCCGCCTGAGCCGCGCCCGCTGCTCGTCTCCGTTGACGGTTCCGTGGACGTTCCGGCGGGCGACCGCCTGGACACGCTCGTGGTGGCCGGCGGCAATGCGCGCATCAGCGGCGAGGTGAGGACGATCATCGTCGCGTCGGGCACGGCCACGCTCGCGGGGGCCACCGCGGACACGCTCCTCGTGGTCGACGGCAGCGCCGACCTGCAGGCCGGGACGACCGTCCGTGGCGACGTGCGAACGCTGCACGGCACCGTGACCCGCCAGCCGGGCGCCACCGTCAACGGGTCGGTGCGAACGCTCGACGCCGACCTGGCAGCGGTCGGCCTGCTCGTGCTCCCGCTCCTGGTCCTGCTCTTCCTGGGGCTCGGTCTCGCGGCCGTGGTGGCCGCGCTGTTCGTCGCCGCCTTCGGCGCCCGCCAGCTCCGCGCGACGGAAGCGCTGATCCGGCGCGAGCCGGGGCAGGTCCTGGTGGCCGGCATCGCCGGTACCGTCCTCCTGCCGGCGCTTGCCGTGCTGCTCACGGTGACCGTGATCGGTGCCCCGATCGGTCTCGCCGTCCTGCTGGTCGTGCTGCCGCTGGTCGCCTTCGCCGCCTGGGTGGTGGCCGCGATCTGGATCGGCGACTGGATCGTGGCCCGCATGCGCGGTGCCGCCGAGCCCGACCGACCGTACCTGGCCGCGGTGGTGGGCGTGATCGCGCTGGCCGTGGCGGGGATGCTGCCGTTCGTCACGGCGATCGCCACCCTCTTCGGCTTCGGGGCGCTCCTGCTGGCCGGCTGGCGGACGCTGCGCCCCGGCGTCCCGCCGATGGGCGAGATGAGCCCGGTCCTGCCCGCGGCGGGCCAGGGCTGAGCCGCGCGGACGGTCGCATCGCGCAGCAGCCGGGATGGTAGGGTCGGCGCGATGAGCGGCTGGGCCGGGGGCACGGCGGGCTGGGAGACCGGCGGCGCGATGGGCAGGCAGCCGAACCTGCTGCGGACCTTCCTCCGCTCGCCGGTCGACCCGGCAAGCTGGCGGGCGACGATGGCGATCCTGCTCGGGTTCGTCATCGCCGCCCTGTCGATCAGCGCGCTGAGCGCCTGCTTCTCGACAGGCGGCTCGCTGCTGATCTGGCTCGTCGGCATCGCCTTCATCGCGCTGGGCATCGAGGTCGCCCGGTTCGTGGCGCGCGTCGAGCGCTGGCGGATGACGCTCGCCGACCCGCGTCCCCTGCTGCCGCACCCGTACCGGCCACTCAACGGCACGCCCCACGCACCGTACGGCGCCTGGCTGCGCACCTGGGCCGAGGCAGAGTTCCTGGACGGGAACCGGTGGCGTGACGTCGTCTACGTCCTGGTCCTCTTCCCGCTCGCGGTCCTCGAGTTCTCGGTGACGGTCGTTCTCTGGGTGACCGCGGCGGCCCTGCTGGTGGGTCCGATGCTGCTCGCGGCGATCGGGCCGCGCGCCGCCCACCCGATCCTCCCGGGGATCCCGTCCGCCCTGGCCCCGGCGCTGGGGATCTCCGCGCTCGTCGTCGGCCTGCTCCTGGTCCCCGTCGCCGCGTCGGCGGCCCGCGGCCTGATGCTGCTCCACCGGGCGGTGGTGGAAGGGCTCCTCTGCGTGAGCCCGACGGCCGCCCTCCGGCAGGACGTGGAGCGGCTGCGTGACAGCCGGACCGCCGCCCTGGACCTTGAGGCGAGCGAGCTGCGCCGCATCGAGCGCGACCTGCACGATGGCACCCAGCAGCGGCTCGTCGCCCTGGCCATCGACCTCGGCCTGGCCGAGGACCGCATCGAGTCCGATCCCGCGTCGGCGAAGCGCCTGGTCGCCGGGGCCCGCGACCAGGCGCGCGAGGCGCTGGCGGAGCTGCGGAGCCTGGTCCGCGGCACGGCGCCCGCGATCCTCCTCGACCGAGGCCTGGTCGCCGCGCTCTCGGCGATCGCCGGCGGCTGTCCCGTGCCGACCACCCTGGACACGGCGCTCCCATCCGGCGAACGGCTCCCCCCGGCCGTGGAGCGTGCGGCCTACTTCGTGGTCGCGGAGTCGCTCGCCAACGTCGCCAAGCACAGCTCGGCCACGCAGTGCGAGGTCACGCTGGCCCGCGAACCGGCACGGCTCGTGGTCGAGGTCCGCGACGACGGCGTGGGCGGCGCGATCGTGGCGCCGGGGGGCGGCCTGGCCGGGCTGCGCGACCGGGTCCAGGCGCTCGACGGCGTCCTGGCTGTCTCGAGCCCGTCGGGCGGACCGACCGTCGTGCGCGTCGAGCTGCCGCTTCAGCCCGAACGGCGGGCGACCTGAGGTCGAGCCCCCGGAGCGCGCCTGGGGCCCGGTCCGGGCTCTCCGTGGGACTTGTATCGCGGTGATATCATCTCGCCATCAGGAGGGACCATGATCCAGGAACGTGAAGGTCAGGCACTGCCCGGGTACCCCGTGCTGTTCGTGCTGCTTGCCGCCACCCTCGTGCTGGCCGGGGCGATCTGGTGGGAGGCCACCAATGCCGTGGCGAGCGTGTTCCACCTGGGGACCGCGCTGTTCGCGGTGCTCATCGCGCTCGGCTACGCCGGGCTCACCGCGGTCAACCCCAACGAGGCGCGCGCGCTGGTGCTCTTCGGCAGGTACGCCGGCAGCATCCGCGGCCAGGGATTCTGGTGGGTCAACCCGTTCACCCGCCGCCCGCGCATCTCGATCAAGGTGCGCAACTTCGAGAGCCAGAAGCTCAAGGTCAACGACCATGACGGCAACCCGATCGAGATCGCGGCGGTCGTGGTCTGGCGCGTGGCGGACACGGCCGAGGCGCTCTTCGAGGTGGACGACTACGAGCAGTTCGTGAAGGTCCAGACGGAGGCCGCGATCCGGACGCTCACCACCGCCTACCCCTACGACGTGCACCTGGAGGGCGAGCTCTCCCTGCGCGGCAACCCGCACGAGGTCGGCGAGGAACTCCAGGCGGGTGTGCAGAGCCGGCTGCAGAAGGCGGGCATCGAGGTGATGGACACGCGCATCAGCCACCTGGCCTACGCACCGGAGATCGCCAACGCGATGCTCCGCCGCCAGCAGGCGAGCGCCATCATCGACGCGCGCACGCGGATCGTGGAGGGCGCGGTCAGCATGGTCGAGATGGCGCTCGACCAGCTCTCCGAGAAGCACATCGTGGACCTCGACGAGGAACGCAAGGCGACCATGGTCAGCAACCTCATGGTCGTGCTCTGCAGCGAGCGGGAGACTCAGCCGATCGTGAACGCGGGATCGCTCTACCAGTAGCGGCCGGCGACACGGCGGCAGCCGGGGACGCGCGATGGCGGAGCGCAAACCATTCCTGCTGCGGCTGGATCCCGCGACCATGGACGCGCTGCGTGCCTGGGCGAGCGACGACCTGCGCAGCCTGAACGGCCAGATCGAGTTCCTGCTGCGCCGCGCCCTGCGCGACGCGGGCCGGCTGCCCGGGCCGGCCCTCCGCCGGGGTGCGTCCGCGCCCGACGGCATCCGCCAGGGCGACCCGGGGCCCGGGCCCGGCAACGGCCTCGCCACGGCCAGGAGGAACGATGCCGAGTGATCGCGCCCTCGAGATCGAGGGCATCTCGAAGACGTTCGGCGCGGTCGAGGCGGTCCGGGACCTCGGCTTCGCGGTCCGTGCCGGCGAGCTCTTCGGCTTCGTCGGGCGCAACGGCGCGGGCAAGACGACCACGATGCGGATCGTGCTCGGCGTCCTGGCAGCCGACGCGGGCGTGGTGCGCTGGGCCGGTCGTCCGCTCGACTTCGCCACCCGCCGGCGGATCGGCTACATGCCGGAGGAGCGGGGGCTGTACCCGAAGATGCGCTGCCTCGAGCAGCTCGTCTACCTGGGCGAGCTGCACGGCATGAGCGGGCCCGCCGCCCGCACCGCGGGGCTCGGCTGGCTCGACCGGTTCGGCCTGGCCGACCGGCGCGACGCGGAGCTGCAGACGCTGAGCATGGGCAACCAGCAGCGCATGCAGCTGGCCGCGGCCCTCGTGTTCGATCCCGAGATCCTCGTGCTCGACGAGCCGTTCGCCGGGCTCGACCCGGTCGCCGTGGACGTCATGACCGCCGTCCTGCGCGAGCGCGCGGACGCGGGGCTGCCGGTGATCTTCTCGAGCCACGAGCTCGACCTGGTCGAGCGGATCTGCGACCGGGTGGCGATCATCGACCACGGGCGGCTGGTCGCCTGCGGGACGGTGGCCGACCTCCGGCGGGGCGGCCCGGAGCGGCTCTGGGTCGACGTGCCCGGGGCGTCCGCCGGTTGGGCCGACGGCGTGGACGGCGCCACCCTCGTGCGCGTCGAGGGCTCCCGCGTCCTGCTCGAGCTCGCGCCCGGCACCGACGACCAGGTCGTGCTGCAGGCAGCGCTGGCCACGGGGCCGGTACGGGAGTTCCGTCGCGCCGAGCCGAGCCTGGTCGAGCTGTTCCGGGACGTGATCGGGGAGACAGCGGCATGACCGCTCCGACCAGCGGGCCGACTGCCGGCGGGCTGCCTCCTGACGTCCGCGTCGCGCGTCGCCAGGTGGGCGTCGGACCGCGCGCACCTGTCGGGCGGCGGCGCGTGCGCGACGCCGTGCCCGGGCTCGCCGTGCTGGCGCTCGTCGCCGCGTGCACGGCCGCTCCGACGCCATCGCCCGGCGCGTCCTCGTCGGTGGTGGTGCCGGCATCCGGGCAGGCGGGAGCGCAGGGGTGCGCCTGGCCCGAGGAGGTCGACGCCTACTCGTCGAACACGGTGATCCCGGACGCGGCGGACGTGGTCTGGATCGATTCCCTCCAGGTGGCGCCGGGCCTGCGGATCGTCCTGTCCGGCACGTTCCCGGATGCCCGGTACGCCTCGTTCCAGGTCTACGACCGGACCGGCGCCCCGTTCACCCGTGACGGCGTGGGGTCCACGCTGACGGACTACCAGATCGCCCCAGACCCGGGCAGCGTCAATCCCTGGCAGCAGCAGGCCGCGCCCGGCGGCCACTTCACCGTGACGCTGCGCGAGGACGTCTCGCCTGGCGAGGCGAACACGATCCCGCTCGCGCCGGCGGGCACGAGCAGCGGGCGGGGCATCCTCGTGTACCGCGTGTACCTTCCCGCGGGAGGCGACATCTCGAAGGTCCCGCTGCCCTCGATGACGCTGGAAGAGGCAGGCCGCTCGGAGTCGCTCGCACCGTGCACGAGCTTCTACTCACCCCTGACCGCCCCCCGGTCGGCCGCCTCCCCCGTGCCCACCGCCACGCCGACGGCGACGCCGAGCCCTTCGGCAACGCAGCGCGTGGGCCCGCTGCAGTTCTTCAAGGCGAGCATCGACACGCTGGCCCCGAACGTCGACACGCCGTACGTCCTGTCCTACCTCACGCCCCCGGGACCGGGCGACGTGGTCGTGATCCGGGCCAGGGCGCCGACGCACGCTTCGGGCGACCATCCCTCCCCCTGGCCCGCCGCGGGCGAGGACGTCCGCTACTGGTCCCTGTGCATCGCGCTCGCGACCGGGGTGGTCCCGACGGTGATGAACCTGACGCCCTCGGGCGGCATCGACACCGGCTGTCGCGCGGACGACCAGGTGCGGCTCGACGCAGCGGGGAACTACGCCTTCGTGCTGGGAACCGAGGCGCAGCGCGCCACCATCGAGCGCGTCGCGGACACCACGTTCCTGCCGTTCTCGGCGGCGCAGCCGGCCACGACCCACCTCCTCATGTTCCGCTTCATGCTGGTGAACCCGGGCTTCGCCTACTCGCCCGGGCGCGTGACCCAGGGCAACGACCCGGCGGCGACCGCCGCCGTCATGGGCCCGTACTACCCGCGCGCCACGGTCTGCCCCCTGAGCACGCTGGTCTCGGAAGGAGTTGCGGGGTGCTTCAAGTGACCGGGGAGTGCCGGAACGCCTCCCGGGAGACCGGCGCATGACCGCTCCATCCGGCCGGCCGACGGCCGGCGCGTGGCCCATCGTCCTCCTCGTCGCGCGGCGCGAGGTGCTCACCCGACTGCGGTCCCGGGTCTTCATCGGCGGGACGGTCGTGATGGTCGCCCTCCTGGCAATCGCCATCGTCGGGTATTCGCTCGTCGGCGGTCGGACCGCCGCGGCCCTGCGCGTCGGGTTCACCGGCGGATCGCAGGCACTCGAGCAGGACTTCAGCACCTCGGCGACGGCGCTGGGGCAGCCCGTCAGGGTCACCGACGTGAGCGACGAGGCAGCCGGCCGGGCCCAGGTGTCCGCCGGCACGCTCGACGTCCTGGTGACCGGACCCGCGACCTCGCCGACCGTGGTGGTGGAGCAGTCCGCCTCCGGGGTGGTGCAGGCGGCGCTCGAGCACGCCGTGCTGTCCGCGCGCTTCACGGCCGTCGGCATCCCACCCGGCGTCCTGGAGACGGTGGTCAGCGGGCTGCAGGCCCCCGTCGACGCCCTCCAGCCCAAGAAACCCGGGATGACGCAGGACCGGGTGGTCGGGCTGGGCGTCGCCATCCTGCTGTTCATCACGCTCGGCCTGTACGGGAGCCAGGTGGCGCAGGGCGTGGTCGAGGAGAAGGCGACCCGCATCATGGAGATCATGCTTGCCACCGTGCGGCCGAGCCGGATGCTGGCGGGCAAGGTCGTCGGGATCGGGCTGGTCGCCATGCTGCAGCTCGGGATCGTCGCCGCCGCGACGCTGGCCGCGGTCGACACCACCCACGTGCTGACCACCCCGGCCCTCGGAGCGACCGCCGTCCTCGGGTACCTCCTCTGGTTCCTGCTCGGCTTCCTGCTCTTCGCGACGGGATACGCGACGCTCGCCTCGCTCGTCTCGCGGCCGGAGGAGGTCCAGGGCGCCGTCACGCCGGTCGCGGTGTTCCAGATCGGCTCCTACCTGCTCGCCTACCTCGCCCTCGCCAACCCCTCGAGCCCCATCGTCGCGATCGCCTCTGTTCTGCCGCCGTTCGCGCCGATCCTCATGCCCGTGCGCACCACCGGCGGCGACGTGCCTGCCTGGCAGGTCGGCCTCGCCCTGGCGCTCACGGTGGCGGCCATCGCCGGGCTCATCTGGCTGGCCGGTCGCGTCTACGCCAACTCGGCCATGCGCATCGGGGCCCGTGTCCGGTTCATGGATGCGTTCCGTGGGTAGCGCCGAGGGCAGGCACCCGTTCCGGCCCCATCGGGCCGTGGAGATCGGAGGAAAGCAGGCGATGAATCGTGGGACGTCTCAAGCACTCGCGGCCCTGCTGGCCGCGTAGGACAAGAGTACGTGATGGGACGGGAAGGCAGCCTGCTGTATTTGATTGTGCTCGTCATCGTCGTCGTCGTGGTGGACTATCGATTCCTCCGCGGCGATGCGATGAGACGGCTGCTGGTGAACGGCGTCATCGTCCTGGCCTTCGCTGCGTTCTACCTAGCCTTTCTTTACCACCCGTGACCGCCGCACCGCGGATCTAGGAGCAACCAGACAATGTCTGCGATGTCACGCATCAGGTCTCATCCAGTCCTGACCCTGCTGGCGGTGGTGTCGGCGATCCTCATCCTGGTCGGCCGGATCAACCGCGCCCTCTGGTGGGGCAACTGGGCGTTCGTCGCCGGGATCGCGGTCCTCGTCATCGCGGGCGCGCTGTTCCTCGTCTCCAGGCGCTGAGCAGGACGCGGGCGGTCGAACCCGTGATGGAGCCGTGCGGCGCGGACCAGGCGCGCGACCCTGCCGGGGAGGTGCAGTCGTGACCTCGTCGCAGACAGACCACCCGGCGTCGGCCGGGCCGCGGAACGTGCTCCTGGTGGCGCGCCGGGAGATCCTCGCGAGGCTGCGCTCGCGGGTCTTCGCGGTGGGCACCGTCGTGATGGTGCTCCTCGTGGCCGGCGGCATCCTCGCGGCTTCCTACCTGCACGCCGGGACCGCCAGCCAGCCCCCAGCCGTGCACGTCGGGTTCACCGGCGGATCGCAGGCCCTGGCGCCGTCGTTCCGATCGGTCGCCGCGGCGCTCGGGGAGACGGTCACGGTCAGCGCCGTCCCGGATGCCGGCACCGGCAGGGCGCAGGTCCGGGCCGGCACGCTCGACCTGGCGGTGAGCGGGTCGGCCACGGCACCCACGGCCGTGGCGGCCGAGGGCCTCCCTGCGATGGCGGAGATCGCGCTCGATGCGGCGGCCCAGGACGCCCGGCTCGCCGCAGCCGGGCTTCCGCCAGCAGCCATCGCGTCGGTGATGGCGGGCGTCCCGGTTGAGCACATCCAGCCGGCCGGCACGTCGAGCCCGGTCGACCAGAGCGTGTTCGCCGGCCTGGTCGTGGCGATCCTCCTCTTCGTCTCCATCGAGATGTACGGCATCCAGGTCGCCCAGGGCGTGGTCGAGGAGAAGGCGACCCGGATCATGAAGATCCTCCTCGCGACCGTCCGCCCGGCCGAGCTGCTGGGAGGCAAGATCGTGGGCATCGGTCTCGTCGGCCTCCTGCAGCTCGCCATCGTGGCCGCCTCGGGGCTCCTCGCAGGCAGCCTCACCCACCGCCTCTCGATCCCGGCACTCGGCGTCGTGGAGGTCGCGACGTACCTCACCTGGTTCCTGCTGGGCTTCCTCCTGTACGCGGCCGCCTACGCCTCGGTGGCCGCGCTCGTCTCCCGGCAGGAGGAGGTCCAGGGCGCGACCGCCCCGGTCACCGTCGTGTTCGCCGGGTGCTACATCGCCATGTTCTTCGCCCTGTCGGATCCGTCGGGCACCTGGGTCACGGTGCTCTCGATCCTGCCGCCGGCAGCACCGATCCTCATGTCGATGCGGATCGCGGAGGGTGCCGCGGTGCCGTGGCAGGTCGGGCTCGCGATGGCGCTGACCGTGATCACGATCG
>JAJYGO010000408.1 GCA_021785115.1 Chloroflexota bacterium
CTTGATCCCGAACGAGTCAGGCGCTCTCGTCGGTTTTGTGACCTGGCTCGGAGTTGAGCGTTCCGCGTACCCGAAGCGCACGGGCCTTCGCGACTTCGGCTTGGTCGACCTCCCTTTTCCGCTGCGGAAGGTGTCCGTTAACCCGGTCGCCACGCTACGCAGTCGGACGGCGGGCGGAGCCACCGGGTACGAGCTCGAGCGAGGCGTCTCGGTCTTTCCCTCTGTCGGCGATCCAGTTCTCCTGCCCACTGCGGATCAGCTACGCGCCATCGTGGAGTCCCAGGGGCCGAACAGGAGGGTGCGGATCGGAACGTCTCCGCTCGCCTCGGACGCCGCGGTGTCGGTTGACCCCGACAAGTTGTTCGGGCGCCATCTTGCGGTGCTCGGCAACACGGGCAGCGGCAAGTCATGTTCGGTGGCTGGGCTGATCAGGTGGTCGCTCTCCGCCGCTTCGGCGGCCACATCAGCCGCGCACGAGCCCGGGCGGCCCGCTTCTCCTAACGCTCGCTTCGTCGTGCTGGATCCGAACGGTGAGTACCTCACAACGTTCCGTGACATGCCGGGGTCCGTGAGGGTCTTCCGCGCCCCCATCCTAGGGCATGACCCCGCGAGCGAAGGCGCCCTCCCGCTCTCCGTGCCGGCATGGATGTGGAACAGCCAGGAGTGGTCGGCGTTCACCCAGGCCGCACCAGGAGTTCAGCGGCCCCTGCTCCTGCGAGCCCTACGCGACCTTCGGTCTGGCGGTGCAGTCTCTGACGGCGCCGAAGTCAGACTGGCCCTCGCGATTCGCAGCTACCGGGCTTGGCTCGACAAGATCCTCGCAACGGGGCCCGCAAACTACGGTGGCGAGCTCCGTGGTCGAATGGACTGCGGCCACTTCCTTCAACGGCTCGCCGATGACGCCGGAGCAGGCGCGTCGGAACTGGCCGGGGAACCAGCGGCGAAGCTCACAGACGTCGCCACGGCAGCATCCGCGCTCGAAAAGGACAAGGAATCGCCGGGCCGGACAGGGCAGGTCTACTTCGATGCGTTTGGCGAGCGCGAACTTCTCCAAGTCAGAGCAACCCTCGATGCGGCGATCGAGCAACTTCCTGACATAGAGCAGCGCTTCGGCACGAGCGAGGACGCGCCGGCGGCATTTGCGGTTGACGCGCTCCCAGGTTATCTCGAACTCGTATCGAAGACTCCTGACTTCTCTCAGAACGCCCAGCACGTTCCGGCACTATTGGCACGGATTAAGACGATGCTTTCTGATCCGCGACTCGCGCCGATCGTCAATCCGGAGCACCAGCCCGCATTCACAGAATGGCTCGACGACTATCTTGGACGCGACGGGGCGACGAACGGTCAAATAGCGGTCGTGGACTTGTCTCTCATTCCGTCCGATGTACTGCATGTCACGATCGCGGTAATCGCACGTTTGGTCTTCGAAGCTAGTCAGCGGTATCGGAAGCTCACCGGACGCGAGCTGCCGACCACGCTCGTTCTTGAGGAGGCACATACGTTCATTCGTCGCGGAGACCGAGACGGTGTGCCCGATCCAGCCGGCCAACTATGTCGCGAGACGTTCGAGAGGATTGCGCGAGAGGGGCGCAAGTTCGGTCTTGGCCTCGTCCTCTCGTCTCAACGTCCTTCGGAATTGTCCGCGACGGTCTTGGCACAGTGCAACACATTCCTGCTCCATCGGATCGTGAACGACCGCGACCAGGAACTCGTCGCACGCCTCGTACCAGATAACCTCGGAGCCCTGCTACGCGAACTGCCTAACCTCCCATCACGTCAAGCCATCCTTCTCGGCTGGGCAACGCCTATCCCGGTCCTCGCGGAGATCGATGAATTGCCGCCAGATCACAGACCGAGGTCGGCGGACCCGCGCTTCTGGGACGTCTGGACCGGCGAGGAGAAGCGGCCGATCGACTGGTCAGCAGTCGCGGATGACTGGGTCGGTGGATCCTCGGAGGCAGCCTCCACAGGCCGTGATAATGCGGCACCTTCATAGGTGCGTTGATCACCAGAACCTCTGGAGAGGTCCCGACGGACGACAGCCGGCATGGCGCTGCTGGTCCATGTGAGCGTTCGGCCTTCCGTGGCCGTCAGCTTCACAACCGCTCTCCCTTGACATCCCTTGACATCGGCGAAGGCCCCGCCGGGACCATCTGCAGTACAACTTTTGTACATCTCACGTCTTGACGTGGGCGGTGGGCTGGGACTAGGGTGTCGGTCATGGAATGCGTCGTGGACACCGCCACCCTCCGCCGCCAGGCGAGCGAGTACGTCAGCCGGGCCTCGGCCGGCGAGACGATCCTTGTCCTGAGGCGAGGTCGGCCGGCAGCAATCCTCCGACCCGCAATTCCGGGCGAGCGGGCGCCGAGGGTGACCGTGTCGACGTTCCGACGAACGTTGCGGGCCGCGCTTCGGACCGCCCGTAGCCGGCCGGTCGTCCTGACCTGGTGGGGTGGCGAGGCGGCGGTCGTCGCCCCGGTGCCGGCCGAGCTCATCGAGGAGTACCAGTCGTGACGCTGCGGGGCGAGATGCGGGCGGTCTCGATGAACGAGGTCCGCCAGAAGCTGCGCGTCGCGGTCGCGATCGCCGAAACCGGATCACCGGTGATGGTCCTCGAGCACGGGCATCCGGCGGCGGTCATGCTCCGCTTCGACGAGGTCGAGCGGGAGATCCGCCTCGAACGCGCGCTCTCGGCGCTCCACGGCCTGGAGGTGTATCCGGAGCTTGCCCGCGATACCAGCGAGCTCGCTGCCCTCGTCAGCGGTAGGGTACGGCCGAACGTTGCCGCCATCCGGCGCCTGGCGACACAGCCCCGCGAGGTCCTGGCACCCCTCAGAACGGTCGGCGTGCGAGAGATGCAGCGGGTCGTCGCCGACGTGATCGATCGGGTTCAAGCCGGGCAGCCCGCGACGATCTCGCTCGATGGCGGCCTTCCGGCGGTGCTCATCAGCCCGGCCGAGTTCGACCGACTGCGCGAGCTCGCCCGCATCGAGAGCTGGTTCCGTGCGGCCGGGCTCGACCTCGCGTCGGCGAGCGAGTCGGAGATCGCGGACTTCGTGCGCCGGTTCCGCGAGCGGCCCGCGGCAGCAGCGGAGTCGGCCGCCTCGTAGCGGCGTCGTCCCATGCGTCCCCGCGTCCTCGGCTTCACGGCCGCTTATCTCCCGCTTATCGCGACCTTGCTCGCGATGCCCCTGGTCCTCACCTGGGCCTCCCCGGTCCTGGCCGCAGGGACGGTGCCGACCGGGGCCCAGCAGGCACTCGCGCCGGTCACCAAGATGATTGCGACCCTCGTCGCCATTGCGATCGGCCTGGGCATCGCGATCTGCGGCGCGGTCATCGTGTGGGGCGGCATCGAGAAGACGCTGGCGGGCTCCAACGCGGACGCCGAGCATCGCGCGCAGCGGCGGATCACCAACGGGATCACCGGCCTCGTCTGGATGGTCCTCGCGGGCGTCATCGTGTCCACGATCACCGCGATCGCCGTCGCCTACGGCCTCATCGAGAAGCCGTTCTGACCGGGCGTGGAGCGATGGCGTCGATCGCGCGACCCACGGCTGCGACCGCGGCAGCGGTGCGCCAGCTGCTCGGTGGGCGGCTGCCGGTGGCGCCCGTGGCGCTCGGGCTGGTCGCCGTCGCGCTCGCCGGCGTCGCCATCGCGGCGCTCGGTCATCCGGCGTGGGCAACCCCGGCGGCGGCGTCCCCGCCGCTGACGACTCCGCCGTCCGGCGTCCAGCCCGTCGGCGACATCCCGTTCATCGGCGATCCGATCCGGGATCTCACGATCTGGTGGTCGGACCGGCTCTCCGATGCCAACCGCGCGGCGCTCGGCGGCCTGCGGGGCGACTTCCTCACTCCGCTCGACCCGGCGTCGGATTCGGTCGTCAAGGACCTGTACGGGAAGATCCTGCTCATCACGATCCCGCTCCTCACCATGGGCGGGGCAGTCCTCGGCTATCTCATCATGACCAGCCGGACCAGCGGCGAGTCGGCGTACACCGCCCGCGCGGTGACGCCCCGCTTCGTCGTCGGGGCGACGCTCTCGGTGCTCGGGATCTTCCTCGTCTCGGTGTTCGCCCAGTTCGTCACCGCGACCGATCTCGCCATGGTCCAGGTGGCGATCCCCGCCAACGCCGTCGGCGGCCCTGACGCCTGGCCGACCTCAGGTGGCGTGTTCGCGGTCCTCCAGAACGCGAGCTTCGATCCGCGGATCGCCCAGGGGCCGGCCAACTGGAACGACGGCGCCTGGCTCTCGACGGGGCTTGTGGCCGCGGTCCTGGTCACGTTCCTCGAGATGGTCAACGGCGCGCTCTCGGCGCTCGAGCGCCTGCTCGTCCTTGTTGGCCCGGTCTGCCTCGCGGCGTACGCCCTCCCCGCCACCCAGCGGATCACGAACGGCTGGCTCAAGGTGCTCCTTGCGATCCTCGTCGTGCGCTTCGCCTGGACGATCGTGTTCGTGCTCTTCAGCCTCGAGTCGCTCGCGCACGTCTCGGCCGGCAACCCGCCGACGGTCGGCGACACGAACGCGATGCTCGGGCTCGCGACCGGCTGTGCGCTCCTCATGGTCTTGCTGCCTTTCGCCCTCGTCCCGCTCGCGCTGTCGGGACCCGGACCGCTGCGGACCGAGCGGTGAACGAGCGCGGATTGGTCGAGGTGCCCGAGAACGCCGTCCGCGACGAGCCGATCGCGTTCGGCCTCACCCCGGTCCAGCTCGGGATCTGCGCGCTCGCGGTCCTCGTCGCGGCGCTCCTCAATCTCCTCCCGGTCTGGGAGCCGCTCCGGGTCGTGTTCGTGATCGTCGGGGCCGGGCCGATCGCGCTCGCCGCGGCGCTGCCGGTGCGCGGCGAGCCCGCCTACCGCTGGATCGTCAGGGCGGTCCGGCATCGGCGAGGACGCCGCGTCTGGCACGCCACGCTCGTGTCCGTCGACGAGGCGGAGGCGTCCATTCCGGTCGTCGCAGGCGCCTCCGAGGCAGGAAGTTCCCAGGCGGGGGACAATGACGAGGCCAGTTCGCAGTCGGCAGAAGGCCCCGGGACACGCGTCCCCCCGGCCGCCGGCTCGCCTCCCGAAGTCGTGGAGCGAGCGCCGATGGAGCAGGAGGTGCCCCGCCTGAGGGTCCTCGGGCGGGACGAGACCGGGTCGGATCACGACCCCGCCGCATCCCGGGAAGAGCTCGAGCGTCCTCCCGCCATCCCCCATGTCCTCTCCGGCCTCCGTGTGGTTGGGGTGCTCTCGTTCGCCGGCGGCGTCGGCAAGACGACGCTCGCGGTCGAGGTCGCGACGTACGTCGCCGCCCGCGCGCGGTACCGGACCCTCGACGGCGACGAAGAGGCCCTCCGGGTGCTGCTCCTCGACGCGAGCCGGACGAGCCCAGCGGCTGGCTTGCGTCTCGGGCTTGACGCTGATGCAGTTTCGCGGGCGATGGAGCGCCGGGCCTGGGCCGAGCCTGGCGCCTTCGATGCGGCGATCACGCCGACGCGTTGGCGGGTCGACGTCGTGACCGTACCGCCGGCGCGGTTCCTCGAGCGCGAGGGGGCCGCATTTGGGGCGGTCGACGCTCAGGCGATCCTCGACGGGGCGACCGAGGACGGATACCAGCTCGTGGTCGTCGACCTCGGCTCGGTCCACGAGCCAGGGCACCGCCATCTCATCGATCAGGCGTCAGTGCTTCTCGGGATCGTGCGGCCGACAATCGAGTCGCTGCCCGACGTGCCGCGCCTCGCGGAGTATGTCCGCTCACTCGGTATGGGCCGCAAGCTCGCCCTCGTCGGCGCGATGACCGACGATGACGCCCCCATCCGAGCGGTGCTCGGCGAGGACCGCCTCCCGATCGCCGGCGTCGTGCCTCGCTCCGAGGCGGTCGCCCTCGCGGGCGAGCGTGGCGAGCCAGCCTGGCGGCTCGATCCCGCCTCCGCCAGGGCGCTTTCGCCGGTCG
>JAJYGO010000451.1 GCA_021785115.1 Chloroflexota bacterium
ACGTGCAGTGGTGAGCTCATGACATGCCCCCATCGGCATCCCAGAGGGCTGCCACTGGCAGACGGGTCGCCTCTCGGCGCCCCCGAGCGATCGCTACGGCCGTTGCGTGGCCCGCGGATTCGCACCCTCGAAGCCGTGCGGTTCTCCGGGCCCCACCCGCAACGCGAGGCCTGCAATTGCACAGGTGCGACCTCATCGCGAAGGCTCCTGGATCGCAAGCCGAGCTTCACTGGATCGGCGCGTCAGCCATTCTCCGTGCTTGCTCACCAGGTACCCGTAGACCTCTGCCATTCGGGCCGACGCCTCTGTGTTGCGACTCGGGCCGGTTGAGATGCGGTACAGGTATTCCGTGTTGCTGCACTTCTTGAACGTGAAACCTGCTCTCGCGGTCCTCAACCAGAAGTCCCAGTCCTCGTATCCGAGCACCATCTCCTCGTCGAAACCGCCCACAGTCTCCCAGACCTGTCGTCGAAACATGGCGCCTGCATTGACATAGTTGCGCTGGCGGAGGAGATCGATGTCGAATTCCGGGAATCTGGATCGACCGTTGAAACCGCCGAAGAACTGCGAGTCCGCATAGGCCACGTCTGCCGGTGTGTACTTGAGCGTACGCCACAACTTGTGGACGTAGTCCGGTGGGATCCTGTCATCGGCGTCGACGCACAGCACGAACTTGCTTGGAGTCGATGCGATGCCTGTGTTGCGAGCCGCGCTGGTCTTTCGATTGGTGGCCAGCCTGAGGCCGACCACGCCGGCGACGGTCTGCTGCAATTGGTCGATGACTTGCCAGCTGCCGTCGGTGCTGCCGTCATCGACGATGCAGACGGAATACTGGCAGGTCGTCTTGCTCGACCGGATGGAGTCGATGAGTTCCTTGAGGTATGGACCGTGGTTGTAACACGGGATCACGATGAGAAGCTCGAGCATGTCCGTATCTCGTGCAGCGGCACCTGGGCCACCAGGTCCAGCGACGCCGGCTCCGGCTCGTTGTTGCGTGCAGCCCAGAGAGGCGTCGAGGTCCTTGCGACCCGGATCGGCCGGACAATCAGATCATGCGCTCGGTTCCGGATCCGATCCACGACCCAACCCGGGTAGGGAGAAACCCTGATGACCCGCGCGATCTGGCGACGAACCGCGAGCGGCACTGACCAGGCCGATCAGGGTCGTCCGCGTGTGGGCGGACGCATCCGTCTCGTCCCGTACGGCTGTGACCAGCTCGGCGCGGACGACCGGCAGATACTTCGGCGCAGCGATGCCCAGCACGACACGGTCCCCCTGGATGCGCACCACGCGGATCTCCACGTCCGGGCCGAGCAGGAGTGCCTGGCCGGCCCGGCGCGTCAGCGTCAGCATCAGCCCGGGACGCTGATCGGGGCGCGCAGCGGGAACTCCGCGTCGTCCAGCACGAGCTGCCGCGCGGTTCCTGCGGCCGGACCCACCACGATCGGGCCTGCCAGGTTCGCGGTGATCGTCGGCGGGTCGCCGTGGGTGGAGAGCAACACCAGGGACGTGGACCCGGGAGCGGCGAGCCCACGCGCGATCAGCGCCTTCACGGTGCCGGGGCGGACGTCATCGGCGAGCGCGGCCACCACCCCGAACCCCGGGTCGTCCAGCGAGTCGAGCCGGAACAAGCGCGCGCCCGGGAGCTGGGCCACGCCGAAGCGCCGCAACGCCGGCAGGCCCACCAGCCCCTCGGGCAGCGTCAGGTCGGCTGCGACCTCGCCGGCCGGATCGCCGGCCGGCCGCCCATGCGCATCGGCGGGCAGGTCGCCGGACGGACCGGCCTGGCGCCCGTCACTTGAGAACATCGATCAGGCTCGTCTGCAGGATCTTCCCGGTGACCTGGAGGGCGGCGTTGTAGGTCAGCTGCTGTTGCTGGAGCTGGCTGATGGCGGCCGCCATGTCCACGTCATCGAGGCTCGACAGGAGCTGCGTCACCGCCGTCTGCTGGTTCTGCAGGTTGGTCTGGGTCTGTTGCAGCCGGTTCGCTGCCGCGCCGACCCTGGCGCGGGCAAACGTGAGCTGGTTGAGGCCCGACTGGATGTCCTGCAGGGTGGCGCCGGAGGGGGCGTTGCCGGCTACGAGGTCGCTCTGCAGCTCCGTCAGCGCCTTCAGCGCGGGGCCGAAGGACACGGCGTCCCCCGTGACGTTGATCTGGACCGCGACACCGGGGGAGATCCGCGCCCAGACCGGGTTCGAGTCGCCCTGGTAGGCGCCGACCAGGCCCGCAGCGGCCCAGGCCCCGCCGCTCTGTGCCGCCGGCGTGTACGCGTAGGGTGCCACGCTGCCGGTGCCGGAGAACAGGTATGTGTCGCCCGTCCTGGTATTGGCGTCGGCGACGAGTTGCGCCGTGAGCTGGTCGACTTCGGTCTCGACGGCCTGCCGATCGGACGCGGTGAGTGTCCCGTTGGCGGCTTCGATGGCCAGCTCGTTGGCGCGCTGCATGACGGTGCCGGCGTCGGATAGCGCGGAGTCGGCCGCAGAGGTGAGATTGGTCGCCACGTCGATGTTGCGCAGGTACTGGTTGATCTGTGCCAGCGCGTCGCTGGTCTGGATCGAGGAGACCACCGCGGTGGGATCGTCGGACGGCTTCAGCAGCTGCTTGCCGGAGCCGATCTGGTCCTGCGTGACCGACATGGCCTGCAGATTGGCCTCGGTGTTGAGCAGGGCGCTCTGGGCGATCATGCGATCGGTGATGCGCATGGCGACGCCTCCTACAGCCCGACCACGCCGGTATGGTTGATGAGCTGGTCGAGCATCTGGTCCATCACCGTGATCACGCGCGAGGCCGCGTCGTAGCCGCGCTGGAAGAGGATCATGTTGGTTGCCTCTTCGTCCAGCGAGACGCCGCTCTCCGATTGGCGCTGGTTGGTGAGGTGCTGCACGATCAGGTTCTGGTTGCTCTGCATCGTGCTGGCCTGTTGTGAATCGCTGCCGATCTGCCCCACCAGGCTGGCGTAGAAGTCGGTGGCGGTCTGCTGGGCGCCGCCGGGGAACGACAGCTGGGCCTGCTGCAGATCGGCGACGGCCCCCGCGATTTGAGCGAAGGGTGCGGTGGTGGTCGCTCCTGAGAGCGTGGAGACCTGTGTCGGGTCGCCGACGAGCGTGGAGTTGACGGCGATGTTCGCCGCAGTCACGTCCGCCGGCATGCCGGTCGCAGCGGTGCCGTCCGTGAAGAACGGGGTGCTCCCGCCGGAACCTTCGTACGCAGCGTTCACTGCGGTGGCCACTCCGCTGGCCAGGGCGTCGACCTGAGCCTGGTACGCCGGCACCGTCGTATCGCGCAGCGAGAGGAGTGCGCCCAGGCTGCCCTGGTCGCCGCTCGCCACCGGCGCGCCGGTCGCCTGCCACGTCGGAACCGGGTGCCCGCTGGCGTTCGGCGTCGTCGTCATCGCCTGCGCGGTCGCCCCGCTCACCAGCGCCACACCGCCGATCGCCACCGTGACCGTGCCGTCCTGTTGCGGCTGGACGGCGATCGGCACGATCGCGCTGAGCTGATCGAGCGCGAGATCGCGCTGGTCCTCCAGGTCGTTGGCGTTCTGGCCGCTGACGGTCACGGCCTGGATCTGCTGGTTGAGCGAGGCGACCTGGCTGGCCAGAGTGTCGACCTGCTGGACCTGCTGGGTGACCTGGTAGTCGATCCCACTGACCACGTTGGTCAGCTGGGTGGATGCGCTGTTCAGCGCGGCCGCCAGGTTCTGCCCCTGCTCGACCACGGTCGCCATGGCGGCCGTCGACGTCGGCGAGGCTGTCAGGTCCTGCCAGGCCGCCCAGAACTGGCTGAGCGCATTGCCGATCCCGGAACTGCTCGGTTCGGGGAAGATCGTCTCGACCTGTGACAGTTCGTTCTGGCGCGCGGTCCATTGCCCGAGCACGCTGTTCTCCTGGCGGAACTGCTCGTCCACGAACGCGTCGCGCACGCGCTGAATCGCGGCCACCGTGACGCCGGTGCCCATCTGTCCCGCCTGGCCACTGCGGTTGAAGGCGGGCACCGGGTAGGGGGTGGACGCGACCAGCTCGACGCGCTGGCGCGAGTAGCCGTCCGTGTTGGCGTTCGCGGTGTTCTGCGCGGTGACATCCATCCCCGCCTGGTTGGCGACCAGGGCGCTGAGGCCGATGTTGAGGCCCGCGAAGGTGGAGGTCATGGTCAGGCCCGTCGATCCAGGTACGGGGGCGCGGGGGCCGGTGCGTACCCGCCCGGCGCCCCGGCCTCACCCGCGCCTTGTGCGACGCGGGCGAGCAGGCGCACGGCGGCCGCGTCGAAACGCCACGCGCGCTCGATGAGGAGCGCGTTCTGGCGTGCGGTGGCGCGGAGCTGGTCCCGGAGTCGGACGATGCGCGCCGCCTCCGCGCGTCCCAGCATGCCGTCCGCCAACGCCTGCGTCGTGTGGGGCAGCAGGGTCTCGAGCTGCCCGAGGAGTGTCTCGGAGCGCTCGATCGACCCCGTCAGGGCGTCGCGGTCGTGGTGAATGACCGCGTCGCGCAGTGCGCGCTCCTCCTGCAACAGCCCGGCGAGGACACCCATGACGGCGCTGCCGGCATCCGGGCGGGCAGCGGTACCCGGTCGTCTGGTCGGTGGGTCGAGCTGCCCAACCGACCGAGCCTGGGATCGTGCGGCGTCCCGGCGGGGTGCGCCGGTCGTGGGCCGAGGGGTGGCCATCTCAGGCCCGCCGGTCGAGGAGCCGGCTGGCGATCTGCTCGGGGTCGATCTGGTAGCGACCGTCGGCCAGCCGCTGTCGTGCGTCCGCCACGCGCTCCGTACGCACGTCGGGGGCCTGTTCGGCTGCGGCTACGGCTGCGTGCAGCTCCCGTGCGCGCGCCGATACCTCCACGGTTGCCGCGGCCCCGGCCCTGGGCGCCGCCCCGGCCTGCGTCTCCTCCGTCGCCGAGCTTCCCTGCCGCTCCGCGTGCGTGCGCGGCAGCGGAATCGCCTGGATCGTGGACTGGGGGTCGATCTTCATGGCCTTCTCCTACAGCCTCAGGAGAGCAATCGGCGGTCGGGTCCGCCCACTTGAGAGGCGGGCGCCTGTACCGCCGCGGCGGGGCGTGCGCGCATCACTTCAGGCGTCCCAGATCGCCGAGCTGCGTGAGCGTATCCGACTGCACCGAGAACGCCTCCGCGTTCAGGCTGAACTGTCGCTGCAGCTCCAGCAACGTCGTGAGGGCGCTGCTCAGGTCCACGTTGCTTGCCTCCAGCGCGCCCTGCTGCACCGTGACGCCGGTAGCCGCCGGCAGCGGAGCCGCGGAGGCGTACAGCGTGTCGCCCAGGCGGACCAGGCCCCTCGTCGGGAAGGCCGCGATGGCGAGCCGCTGGCCGGTGCCCGCCACCGTGCCGTCGGGGCTGACGCTGAAGGGACCGCTCACCACGATGTCGCGGCCCGCCGCGTCGAGGACCGGGTAGCCCTGCTCGGTGACCAGGCGCCCGGCCTCGTCGAGGTGGAACGTGCCGGCGCGCGTGTAGGCCGTGCCCTGCGGTGCCCGCACCGCGAACAGCCCGTTGCCCTCGATGGCGAGGTCGGTGGGGTTGCCGGTCTCCTGGATCGGGCCCGGCGTGCCGTCGATGCTGAGGCCGCTGGCCGCGGTGGCGGTTCCGAGTCGACCCAGCACGCCCCCCGTCGAGGCCGCCACCGTGATGCCGAGATCGACTTCGCCGAGCGCCTGCCCCGCGTAGCCTGGCGTATCGATGTTGGCGATCTGGTCGGTCACGACGTCCTGGCGCTGCTCGGCCGCGATCATCCCCGAGAGTGCCGTGTAGTAGCCGCGGATCATGCCCACCACCCCCGGATCGCCGACGCCGGGACCTGGGCACCGGCTGGTCGGAGCGCCCGGTACGCCACGTCCGTCGCGCCGGCTGGCTCGGTGACGCTCGGGCGTGTCGCTCCGGCGGGGTCCGTTCGTGGGCCGGCAGGC
>JAJYGO010000036.1:0-786 GCA_021785115.1 Chloroflexota bacterium
GCCTGGACCTCGCGCACGCCGTCGAGGACGTTGCCCTTCACGTCCTTGGCCGGGTCGAGCCGGGGCTCCTGCGGCAGGTGGCCCACCGTGAACCCGGGCGTCAGGCGCGCCTCGCCCACGAACCCGTCGTCGAGGCCGGCCATGATCCGCAGCAGGCTCGACTTGCCCGCGCCGTTGGGCCCGATCACGCCGATCTTGGCGCCGGGGAAGAACGAGAGCGAGATGTCCTCGAGGACCGTCCTGTCCGGCGGGTAGTGGCGGCCGAGCCGGTAGGTCGTGTAGATGAACTCGGCGGGCATGGCCGACAGGGTACCCGCTCGGGCGCCGCGCGAGTCGGCAGCTGGCGCCGCCCGCGGCGGGGACGGCCGCGCGGGCCCCGGGGGTCAGCCCCGGACCGGGATCGCGGACGACTGGCCGAGGACGGTCCCGGCGGCGTCGCGCGCGCGCACCGCCACGAGGGTGTCGCCGGCGGCGAGGCCCTTCACCCCGATGATGGTCTCGAAGCCCGTCCGGGGGGAGGACGCCACCTGGCGCATCGCGCCCGAGCTGCCGGCCAGGACGTCCCAGCGGGCCACCTCGGTGGCGCCGTTCCAGCTGGCGTAGACCACCGCGCCGGAGCCGCTCGGGTCCACGGCGACCGCCGGCGGCTCGGCCGGCCGGCCGACCCACTCGTAGCGCCGGTCGCGGTACGACTGGGACGCGGTGAACCCTGCGTCGAGCACCATGCGGCCGTCAGCGGTGAACTCGCTGAAGCGGGGCACGCTGCCCCACCCGATGAACACGTTG
>JAJYGO010000036.1:796-5895 GCA_021785115.1 Chloroflexota bacterium
CGCGGCCGTCCTGGCGGTCTCGTCCACCCGCAGCACCAGGCCTCGCGAGAAGTTGGGTGTCTGGTTGTCGTCGAAGATGGAGAGGGTCCCGTCGGCCTGGCGACGGGCGTCGTGCTGGAGCGCGAACACCGTGCCCGGGCCCATCGCGAAGTCGCTGCGCTTGCCGCCCAGGCGCCAGAGGATGTCTCCGGTCGTCCGGTCGATCTTGTAGATGGCCGACGTGTTGCGCGCCGAGACGATCAGGTGGCCGTCGGCGTCCTCCTCGATGGAGTTGCCGTGGAAGTAGTCCCAGACCGCGTTCGCGGCCGTCGGCGCGCTGATCACCGACTCTTCCACGCCGATGTGGTCGATCGAGTGCCACTCGAAGACCAGGGCGCCCGTGGCGAGGTCCACCTCCTGGATCGCGCAGTCCATCACCTCGGGCTGGACGCCGGACGACGCGGGCAGGGGTCCCGGGCCGACGGACGCGTAGGCGAAGAACATCGCCGTCCGGCGGGGTGTCAGGCGCAGTTCGTGCAGGTCGGCCGTGCGCCCCCCCTGGCCGGGGATCCGGAGCAGTTGGCGGTACGACGCATCGACCACCACGTGCTCGCCGGAGCCGATGCCCGCGTTGTTGTCGCCCTCCCACCACGTCAGGACCGGCGCGCCGTCGAGGGTGGCGACACGGAGGTCGGTGGCGTAGCCGCTGGTGTCGGGGCGCATCCAGACGAGCTCGCCCGAGGCGTCCACGATCATCGGGCCGTCGTGGCCCTTGCCGTTCGCCGGGGTCAGGAAGATCAGCCCCGGCGCCGGGATGCCCGTCAGGCTGGTGAGCTCGATCAGGGGGGCCGCGATGTCGGGCCGGGTCCGGTAGGTGCGCCGGGCGCCGGGCGATGTCACGGCCGACGCCTGCGTGGCGGCGGAGGGAGACGGCGAGGGTCCGCCGGGCGCGGCCGCGCCCGGGCTCGAGTTCGCCCCCGGCGTCTTGCCCCCCGGCCCGCCCCCCAGTTCGATCTCGCCGACGACGACGGCGCCGACGGCGAGCACGCCGAGCGATGCGATGACGCGGCGGCGCGTGAGCAGCGGTGCAGCGGGCTGGTCAGACGTGGCGGAACCTCGGGCTTGGGCACACTGAACGGGCGGCGGGGAGTATCAGTCTCCCCGCCGTTCCTGACAAGTCCCTGAGGCGCGGCCGGCGTGCATGACGGGCCTGCCCCGCCTCCGCCGAATGCGAGGGCCGCGGCGCGGACGGTGCGTCAGCCGTCGGCGATCGCGGGCAGCTCGTCGAGCCGGCGGATCTCGTACGTGGCGACCGGGCCGTCACCACGCGACCCGGCCGCCGGGTTGAACCAGCAGGTGTCCAGACCAGCCGCGATGCCGCCCGCGATGTCCGAGCTCAGGCTGTCGCCGACCACGAGGACATCGCGCGGCGCCGGACGGCCCAGGCGGGCGAGCGCGATCTCGAAGAAGGCCGGGTCCGGCTTGGCGACGCCGAGCTCCTCGGAGATCAGGACGTCCTCGAACGACCGATGCAGCGGCGAGCGCGCCAGCCGGGGCCGCTGCACGTCGGGCAAGCCGTTGGTGATGATCGCGAGCCGGTGGCGCGGTCCAAGCGACCGCACCACGGCCAGGGCTCCGTCCACGAGCTGGGCCTGCATCGCCATCTGACGGATGTAGGCGACGCCCATCGACCGCGGATCGATCGCCAGCCCGAGCTCCGCCGCCAGTTGCTCGAAGCGCAGGACCCGGAGGCGCCCGGGGCTCACGGTCCCCTCCTCGAGCTTCCTCCACGCGGCGGCGTTGACGCGCCGGTACACCGCCAGCCATGCGGGGTCGAAGGGCACGTCGTGGGCCTCGAAGGCCTGGCGGAGCGCCTCGCCCTCGGCGAGCCGGAAATCGAAGAGCGTGTCGTCGGCGTCGAACAGGATCCAGGGGTAGCGCGGCGGCATGCCCTGATTATCAGCCGCCTACGAGGGGTCGAGAATCTCCCAGCCAGCGCGTTCGGCGGCGCGGCGCAGCTCCCGATCGGGCGCGACGGCCACCGGCCGGCGGGCGAGCTGCAGCATCGGGATGTCAGCGCCGGTGTCGCCGAACGCCGCGGCAACCACGCCGCCGTCCACTGCCGACCGGACGGCGTTCGCCTTCTGCCGGCCGGTCTGGACGGCCGTCGCGAGCCTGCCGGTCAACCGGCCCCCGAACGCCTCGAGGGGCGTCCCGAGCGCCTGGTCCGCGCCGAGCCGGCTCGCGAACGCGTCGGCGATCTGCTGGTAGGCGCCGGTGGCGAGCACGAGCCTCGCGGCCGGGTCGCTGGACCGGGCGTCGCCGATCGCCCGCTGGACTGCCGCCACGGAGGCCGCCCGCCGCGCCGGCCACAGCCACTCGTCGACGACCCAGGCGGCGAGCTCGGCGAGGCGCTCCTCGGGGAGCTTGGCCAGCAGCTGCGCCAGGTCGCGGTACCAGCGGGCCCGGAACCGCTCCCTGTTCACCAGTCCGGCCTTGACCAGGACCACTCCCGGAAGCCGCACCGCGACGAAGCGACGCGCCGCTGGCGACGGGTGGTGCTCTCTGACCCACACGAGCACCCCGCGCCACACCTCGGCCGTGGAGAGCGTGCCGTCGAGGTCGCTGACGACGATCGTCCTGCCCATGGCCCGATTATCGGGCACGACAGCCCCGCCCTCCTCCGCGATCCAAGGCGTGGCCGCGAACCGTGAGCCGGACGGGATGCGCCGCGAGCCGGCGGACCGTGCTCCGTGTCGCGACGCGCCGGGGCGGCCGGGCGGCGGTGCCGAGGTCAGCCCCGCTCGGCCTCGACCGCGTCGGCGAACTCGGCCATCGACGTGAACGTCCAGTCGGGGCTGACCGGCGCCGGCGGCTGGGGCGTCGCCCCCCACCCGGGCTTCCCGTGGCGGCGGTTGATCCACACGGTGGGCAGGCCCGCTGCCTTGGCCGGGACGTGGTCATGGAACAGGCTCTGGGCGACATGGAGGAGGCGGCCCTCGCGGATGCCCAGCCGCTCTCGCTCCGCTGCCAGCGCCTCGAAGTTGCGGGGCGAGGGCTTGTACGAGCCGATGTCCTGCGCGGTGAGGATGCTGGTGAACGTCACGCCCAGCCGCCGGTTCGAGCCCGCGAACGAGGTCCGGTCCACGTTGGAGAGGATGATCAGCCTGTAGCGCCGCGCCAGCCTTGCCAGGGCCTCGGCGGAGTCCGGGAAGGCGGGCCAGTCGGGCACGGAAGCGCCGAACACCGTGGCCTGCTCGTCGCCGACCGGAACGCCGAGGCTGGCGCCGAGGGCCCGCATCGAGCGCGCCAGGATCACCGGGTACACGGCCGCCGGCTCCTCCGCCTCCGCGGCCGCCTCGTGCGTCGAGAAGGCGAGCAGCAGCTCCTGGTCGCCCATCGCGAGCGCGTTGGCGTCCGCCCAGCGCCGGAGCACCGCGGCGATCCCGGCCTCCCAGTCGATGAGGGTGCCGTAGCAGTCGAAGGACAGGGCGTCGAAGTCGGCGAAGTTCACAGGGTGCGCTCCTTGATCAGGTGGACGAAGAACCGCTCGGAGTCGTCGAAGTGGGCGGACCAGGCCGCCTTGGCGGCCGCGGCGTCGCCGAACCGCAGGGCGTCGAGGAGGACCTGGTGCTCGCGGGTGAGCTGGGCCACGCCCTCGTACGCCGGGCGCAGCAGGGCGATGAGCAGCCGGTGCTCGGCGCTCACCTCGTCGAACGCCCGCAGGAGCCGGGGCGACGCTGTCGCGACGACGACCGCCCGATGGAAGGCGACGTCGTGGTCCGCCACCGTGCCCCACGGGACGTCCTCGGTCAGCGCGCCGAACGCCCGCATGGCGGCGTCCACGCCGTCGAGGGCGGCACCCGCCCCGATCACCCCCTCGACCGCGGCCGCCTCGATCGGCCGGCGCAGACGGTAGAGGTCGATGGCGTCCTCGGCCGCGAAGGACCTGACCTCGGCGCTCCGGCCGCGACCCCGCTGGAGGAGGCCGTCGGCGACCAGCATCTGAACGGCGGCGCGGACCGTCGGACGGGCGACGCCGAACTCCGCGGCGAGCTCGGTGTCGCGCAGCTGCTCGCCGCCCCGGTAGTGGCCGGAGAGGAGGCGGCGGCGGAGCTCCACCGCGACGGCGTCAGCGACCGACACGGGCTGGACTTGCATGTCTACCTGTATAACAGGATGAGGCGGATCCGGCAAGGGGCGTCGCCGGGCGACCGGTGCAAGGACCCCGGAGCTGCAGGCGGAAACGCGCGTCGGGCCGACGGTGGCACCATGGGCGACGCAGCTGGAGGTCCACCATGAACGTCCGCCACGACCGCCTCGCCCGCGTCCAGGCCCGCCTGCGCGACGAGGGGCTGATCGCGCTGATGATCCTGACCCACGACGACTACCGGTACCTGTTCGGCGAGGACCGCTTCCAGCCGCGGGCGCTGGTGCCGGTCGACGGTCCGCCCACGGTGATCGCGTTCACGGGCGAGGAGCCCGAGATTCGGGCGTCTCTGGCCGCGGCGGGCGGCCCGACCGCTGACGGCGACGTGCTGGTGTTCGGCTCGGTGGGCGGCCAGATCCACGACGTGGTGGGCCTGCTGCGCGACCTGGCGGGGCGGGTCGGGACGCCGGGCGCCGGCCGGCCGAGGGTCGGGGTGCAGCTGTGGTTCGAGACGCCGGCCTTCCTCGTGGACATGTTCCGCAAGGTCAACCCCGAGGTCGAGATCGTATCCTCCGACGCGGTGATGGACCCGCTGCGGATGGTCAAGGACCAGGGTGAGCTGGCGCTGATGGCCGAGGCGCAGCGGATCGCCGGGCTGGGCATGGACCTCGCACGCCAGCTGCTGCGCCCGGGCGTCACCGCGCACGAGGTCGCGGCCGAGGTCGAGTACGCGATGCGCAAGGCCGGTGCCGAGGGCACCAGCACCCCGATCTTCGTCACCTTCGGGATAAACACCTGCATGCTCCACGGGCGGCTGAGCGCCGCCCCGCTGGGCGCGGGCGAGCTCGCCATCGTGGACCTCACACCCCGCGTGGAGGGCTACTGCGCCAACTTGGCCCGGACGTTCGTCGCCGGGCCGCCCGACGCACGCCAGCGGCAGCTGCTCGACGCCTATGCGGACCTCATCCCG
>JAJYGO010000248.1 GCA_021785115.1 Chloroflexota bacterium
ATGCCGTACATGCCGTCGGCGATGTGCATGAGGACCGGCGCCGCACCGCAGTGGTACATGAACACGCCCGGGTACTGCGCGGTCCAGTCGAAGCTCGCGGTCGCGCCCGGCGCGACCTCCTGGTAGACCCTGCTCCAGGCGACCTGCGCCGCGTGGAAGTCGATCGAGTGCGGCATCGAGCCTCGGTTCGTCAGCGTGAAGTGGACGGTGTCGCCCTCAGTGATCCGAAGCGTCGGCGCCGGGACCTGCCCATCGAAGTTCATCGAGCCGTAGACGGCGTCCGGCGACCGGGCGATCAGGATCGACTGGCCGGGTCCGTCGTAGGAGGTGAGGTTGAACGCGACCGGTGCGGACTGTGCCGGCCGGTAGGGCGGCGGGGCGGCGAAGTCGGGCGGGCTCGGCTCACGCGCCGCCGCGGCGCCAGAGGGCAGGGGAGTCGCGCTCGCCGTCGCGGCCGAGCTGGCCGGGGCGGCAGCCGAGGACGACGGGCTCGGCGAGCCCGGGGCAGGACTCCCGCTTGCTGCCGGGCTCGGTCCCGTGGCGGCCGGGCTCGGTGCGGGGCCGAAGGACCAGGAGGGCGCGACGGCAGGGCCGCAGCCCGCGAGGAGCGCGGCCGCGCCGACCCCACCGACGAGCAGGCCCCCGCTGCGGAGGACCTCCCGGCGGCTGACCGGGCTTGCCGGCCGTGCCGACGGCGCCGCCGCAGCGGTCCCATGTGTGCCCGTGACGTCAGCGTGCGACACGTGCTCGCTCCTTTCTTGATGTTGTCTTGGGTCCGGGTGTTGGGGATCCCCGCCGTGAGCATGCACCCTGGCCCGTCTAGGCCCGGCTGGGCCCAAGATGAGCTCGATCGCCAGTGGCATCCGTGGCGTGACGCAGCCCCCGCCGTTGTCGCTGGCGCACGCCGCAGTGGGTAGGGCCAAGACGGCGGCCATGCTGCCGACGCCGACCGACTGGTGAGCCGTGGATCTACCTCTCGCCTGTTCGTGAGGCTGCTGCGTCGAGCCGTGCGGTCAGCACGGCGTGGCGCCGGGTTCGACGATCATTCGCCGCGCAGCACCTCCCAGTGAGCGATGTGGCGGGTGGCCTCATCGAAGCTCCGCAGGTCGATCACGCGAGCACGCTCGTAGCCCCGCTCGCGCAGAAGTCGCTGGGCGAGGACTGCCCCCTGACCGCTGCCGAACACGATCTCCGGTACCAGGCGAACCTCCTGGAGAACCTCGCGGACGGCACGCTCAAAGTCACCGTCCGTCCACGGCGTGACCCTGACGCGCGCTCGGATGTCCAGCGCAGATCCGGTGCCCCGTTCGGTCATCGGGACACCGCCGTCGGTGTCCCCATTGCTGTCGATCGCGGCCGACCGCCGCCGCGTCCCGTTGTCGCCACATGCAGCCGCACCGGCATCTTCCCTCCTTCGAATCGACGATCCCCCACGACATGGCGCGGCGCCCGCGGATGTCGACCGCGGGCACCAGGTGAGGGCTCGGCGTTCAGCCCTCTTCACGGCGACGGTAGACAAGCGTCTGCGGCCCGTCGGTCCGCTGCATGACAGAGACATCCGGCGCCGTCTTGAGTCTCGCCGAGGACGGCGTCGACGGTGATCACGGCACCGGCGAACAACCAGGACATCGGAACGTGGCCACCGCCCCATAGAGCCGCGGACGCACCCGGGTGAATGCCGGTGAAGGCCGGGTGACGACGTCGTCGGTCGAGGCCGTTTCGGTCCCGCTTCTCGCGAGGAGCCCACGGGAGGCGCCGCCGCTAGGCCCATTCAGCGGGATGCTCGCTCCGGTCCTCCTCGGCCGCCTTGCTGATGTTCGGCACCACCTGGGACAGCGTTGTGCGGTCCGCCCCGACCATCTTCTCGAGGTCCTCGACGACGAGGTGCGCGCCCGAATGCCCGGCGTCGCCGTGCGCAGCGCCACAGCCACAGTCCATGCACACGATCCAGGTCCTTCTGCTTCGATGAATGACCCCACCTTCCCAGGATCGGGCTGCGTCGTCTGTTCGCCATCTGACAGTCCCAAACCTGGCGGGCGCCCTGCGCCCAACTGGAGGAGTACGGCGCACCGCGAGGGCTTCGGTCATCCGGCAGACAGAACGGTGGAGAGCTGGCGCATAGGCTCGCCCGACCTGAAGCCTGCGCCTGGCCGGACCGGATGAACCAGACGAGGCAATTGATCTGGCGAACCAGCGGTTCTCGTGCTCGTCCGGCCCAACCACGCCGCATCCGGGAGGACCGATGGCCCGAACCGTCGCCGAGCATCTCATCGAACTCATGCTCGAAGCCGGCATCCACAACGTCTACGGCGTCGTCGGCGATTCGGCGAACCCGGTCGCCGACGCGATCCGCCGAACCGATGGGAAGCTGAGCTTCATCCACGTGCGCAACGAGGAGGCCGGCGCCTTTGCCGCTGGTGCCGACGCCATGGTCTCGGGCCGGCCAACCGCTGTCCTCGGCTCCTCGGGGCCCGGCAGCCTGCATCTCCTCAACGGTCTGTATGACTGCGACCGCAACGGGGCGCCGGTGTTCGCGATCGTGACCCACATCCCCAGCACGGAGATCGGCACTCGCTACTTCCAGGAGACGCGGCCGGACCTCATCTTCCTGGATTGCACGCGGTACCTCGGCTACATCACCTCGCCTGCGCAGATGCCGCGGGTGGCCGAGCTCGCGATGCAGGCCGCGATCTTGGAGCGCGGGGTCGGCATGGTCATCCTGCCCGGCGACGTCGCGGCCATGGACGTGGACACACCGTTGCTGGGCCACCCGCTCGCGATGGTGCGGCCGGAGGTCCGACCCTCCGAGGCGGACGTCGCCGAGCTCGCGAACCTGATCGCCAGGAGCCGCCGCGTCACCATCTTCGGTGGCGATGGCTGTCGCGCCGCGCGGAGCGAGGTGCTGCAGCTCTCGCGGCTGCTCCACGCGCCGGTCGCCTACCCGTATCGCGCCAAGGACATCTTCGAGGCGAACAATCCGAACGCGGTGGGCATGACAGGGCTCCTCGGCGAGGGCGGCGCGGTCCGGGCTCTCGCCGAGTGCGACCTCCTCCTGCTGCTGGGAACGGATTTTCCGTTCCGCCACTTCATGCCGACGGACACCGCGATCGCGCAGGTCGACATCGCTCCGGCGCACCTCGGTCGCCGCGCGAAGGTGGACCTCGGCCTTGTCGGCGACATCGGCGAGACGCTTCGGGCGCTCCTCCCGCAGGTCACACAGCGTGCCGACCGATCGTTCTTCGATGATGTGCTGGACCATCACCTGCACGCGATGGAGCGTCTGCAGACGTACGCAACCCATGACGGCAGCGGCAGCGGCCTGCGTCCGGAGATGGTCGCCACCGCGATCAGCGAACTGGCAGCCGATGACGCGGTCTTCACCGTCGACACCGGGATGTGCAACGTGTGGGGGGCCCGGTACCTCCAGATGACCCCACGTCGCCGGTTCCTCGCGTCCTTCGGCCACGGTTCCATGGCGAACGCGATGCCCCAGGCGATCGGGGCCAAGTTCGGGGCGCCCGAACGCCAGGTCGTGGCGCTGTGCGGCGATGGTGGCTTGACGATGCTGATGGGCGAGCTGCTCACCGTGGGCGGCCTGGAGATCCCGGTGAAGCTGATGGTGTTCAACAACTCCACCCTGGGGATGGTCCGAGCCGAGATGGAGGTCGCCGGATATCCACCCTTCGGGACGGATGTCCACAACCCCGACTTCGGGGCGCTCGCCAAGGTGGCGGGCCTCCACGGCGAGCGGGTGGAGCGCGCCGAGGACATCCGCCCCGCGATCGAACGAGCGTTCATCCACGACGGGCCGGCCCTCATCGACTTCGTGACTGACCCAAGAGCCCTGGCGATGCCACCCAAGACAGAGGCCAGCCAGGTGCGGGGCATGGCCTTGGCCATGACGAAGCTGGTATTTGGCGGCGACTCCGCGGAGGTGGTCGAAACGATCAAGTCGAACATCCGGGACATCGCCCAGGCGCTCTGAGTCCTGCGCTGCCTCCGACCGGACCCGAAACGAACACGGAAAGGACTGTCTCAGTGACAGATGACACCCGGCGAGATCGCGACTACAAGATGGAGATGGTGATCGCCAACCCAGATCCGTTGGGCCTGTTCGGGTTCGCGTTCGCGACGTTCCTCGGCAACGCCGCGACACTTGGGCTTTACGCCGGCACCAGCGGCCAGGTCATCTTCGAGTGCATGTTCCTGGGCGGCTTCGTGCAGCTGATCGCGGGGCTCCAGGACTACAAGAACCGGAACCTGTTCGGCGCGACGGCGTTCACCGGCTTCGGGTTCTTCTGGATCGTCTTCGGTGCGGTGAGCTGGCTCAGCTACGTCCACCTCATCGCCCCCGCGGATGGCGCGACGATCGGCTGGTACCACGCGTTGTGGGCGGTCTTCGTGTTCGCGCTCGTGGGGACGTCGTTCGCGCTCACCAAGTTCCTCACGGCGACCGTCGTCTTCGTGGATGCAGGGCTCGTCCTGATCGCACTCGGTGCCTTCGGGTCGATCGAGACCGCCACCAAGCTTGGCGCCGTGTCCCTCGTGATCTCCGCACTCCTCGCGCTGTACATCGCGATCGCGCAAATGTGGAACCTCACCTACGGGCGGATCGTGCTGCCGCTCTACCCATGGAACTCATGACGCGCAACGAGGATCCGAGTTGACCGACTGCGGCCGCCATCGCGCGGAGGAGACGGAGCACGCCGCGGAGACACCCAGAATCCGCTGCCCCCTCCGCGCGGTGAACAGGGAACTCGCTGGCAAGCTAAATGGCCCCTTGCCACTCATGCGTCCGCTGAAGTCGAATTGGAGCAATCCATGGCTCTCCACAAACGGATGATGGATGCCATCAAGAGAAGCAGCCTCCCCGCCGGCGACGCCGGGATCGGCGGCGTCCGCCCGGACGAGGCGGGGGACCCGAGCTGGGCTAGCGAATAGTGGGGACTCGATCCCGGCTTTCGAGCGGACCGTCACGATCCTCTAGCACGTAGCGGCAGGCGCGCGCGTCGCCCGCCAGGTGGCCGACTCCGCCCACCGCTGCGGTGGCCGATGGTGAGGTGGCATCTCCCGCTTGCCGCTCATGTCCGGAGCTTTGTCAGCGCCGATCCCTTGTGCATCGCGATGTGGTCCGTCGTGTCGCTCTTGATCTCGCACTGGGGCTCGTCGCTGCTCGCATGGACCGTGTAGCCCTTGAACGTCGTGGGCGACGTGGGCGACGCGTGTGAACCTGCCGCGCACGCGGCTGCCTTCCGAAATTCCAGGAGACATGGCACGCTCGAGGAGAGGTCGTGGCCAACTTGGCTGTTCGGATCCCGGCCGTCTGCGGGGTTGCCCTGGGCGTAGACGTAGCGCTGCCGCAACGCCGGCACCTGAGGCTGTCCGAGGAGGATGTCAGCACTCGCGAACGATCCGATGGCCGGGTCATACGAACGGACGATAGCTCACTCGATGTTGGTCGCGGCGTCGACCCAAGTGCCGAGGAAGCGCAAGTTGGGCAGCCTGCCCTGAGCCGTGGTCAACGGCGAGCTCAGCGCTCGGTCGGCAGCAAGTACAGGGCCATCACCAGCGGGGTGCGTGCGACCACGCTGTGCTTGGTGTTGGCGGCCATCCGGAGCCATGCGCCCGGGGTGGCGGCCCATGCGTCATCCCCCGCGGTCAGGTCGGCTTCGCCCGACAGGACGTGGATGATGGCCGAGCGAGCCGAGGTGTGCTCGGAGAGTCGCTCGCCCGCAGCGAACGCGAAGAGGACAAGCTCGACACCGCCCGCGTCGGACAGCGTCTGGCTGTGGATCCCGCGGGCCAGAACCGGCGCTTCACCGGCCAGGTCCGAAAAGA
>JAJYGO010000214.1 GCA_021785115.1 Chloroflexota bacterium
CGCTCTCTACGCGGCCAACGCGACGCCCGGCTAGGTCGACCACCACCCAGCCGCGCTGGACATCGGCAAGACGTAGCGGTCGTGGCCGGCGCGGGCTTGCACCGACCACGACCGAGCGAGCTGCCGTGCTCAGACGCCGTAGCAGCCCGTAGGACATCCAATCACCATTCGCCGTGGAGGCCCGCGACTTCCTCGGTCGTTGCGGGCCGCTCCTCGACCGCATCCCCGGCCCGCGCGACCCAGTCCGTGTGTCCGACGGCGCGGAACACGAACAGGAGCACTACGCCGATGACAATCCAGCCGATGACGATCGGCACCGCATACCCCACGGGAGCGGCCGGGATGGTCGTCACGACGTTGTAGGCCAGAACCAGCAGCGACACAGTCGAGACGAGCGGGATGATGAAATGCAGCCAGATGTTGAACTGGTCGCGGCGCTGGCGCCAGTAGTAGAGGAAAGATGCGAAGTTCCCCGACCCGTACACGACGATAGTGACCAGGCCGATCATCAATCCATCGAGGAAGTACTGGCTATCGGTCGCTCCGCCCGCGAAGGCGACAAGAATCAGGCCGGTCACGAGCGTCACGACGTACTGGGCGAGGATGGTGTTGATGGGGGTCTTGTAGACGGGATGTGTCTTGGCGAAGAACTTGGGAAGCACCCCGCTGCGGGCCATGCTGTACCACATCCGCGAGCCCATGTTGGCGCAGGCGAGCGTGACGGCCAGGGTTGAGCTCAGGAACACCAGCATCAGCGCGATCCATCCGTCACCCCAAAGCCGCTTGGCGATGGTGATCGCGGGAAGCTCGGTAGCAGTCGGGATCTTCGCGAAGTTCGCGGTGCCCCAGCCGATCATTGTGCCGAATGTCGCGATGATCAGGAAGACACCGATCAGGATGATCGAGCCATAGATGGCGCGCGGCACGTTCTTCGTTGGGTTCTCGGTCTCTTCCGCGAGCGGAGCAGCGCCGTCCCAACCGGTGATGGCCTGCATGCCGAAGATGACGGCAAGCATTATCCCCGTCCCGAGCGCGCCTCCGGTCGCGTTTGCTGGGTTGAACGGCTGTAGGTTGAACCCGCCCGGTCCCGGCGAGAACATCGCCCAGATGGTCAGCAGAAGAACAACGAAGATCTCGATGCCGCCCAGAATGACCAGCACCTTGCCGGAGAGTTGCACACCCCGATACTGGAGCAGCATGACCAGTGTCGCGCCCAGGAAGAAGAAGGCCCACCACGGGAACCCGAACCCGAAGGCCTCCTTCAGCTGGCCGTTGATGATGGCTCCCGAGTAGATCAGCACTGGGCCGCCTGCCGTCGGGGCATAGAGGAAGAACAGCCAGGCGATGACGAATCCGATGTACGGGCCCATTGTTCGGCTGATATAGGTGTAGTAGCCGCCCGCCGACGGCATCGCCTTCGTCAGCTGCACGAGCGAGACGCCGAGGAACAGCGTGAGAACCACGGCGACGGGATAGGCAAGGGGGGCGGCGAGGCCCGCGAACCCGACCACCGCGGGCGTGAAGTACAGCGCCGCGATCGCGGGCGCGATCGTCGCGATGCTCTGCATAAGGATCGACGGCAGGCGCAGCGCACCGGCCTTGAGCTCTGTTTGTGCGACCGTCACCTGTGGCCGCGCGTAGACCTCAGTCACGTCTTCTTCTCCTCCAGAGTGGGCGTCCTCAGATCTTCGAGAGTGCTCCGGCCAGCGTCTGGCCCCCGTCGACCGGAATGACCGCGCCAGTCACGAACGTGGCGTCGGCCTCGGTGAAGTGCGCGATCCATGCCCCCAGTTCGTCCGCCGAGCCAATCCGCCCGAGCGGAACCTCGGCGGCCATGCGCCGGTACGCCCCCTCGATGTCGTCGCCGGCCCACGTGAGATGGATAGGGGTGTCCACGGGCCCGGGAGCGACGCAGTTGACCCGGATGCGGCGGGGGGCGAGTTCCGCCGCAAGCGACCGGGTGAGGTACTCGAGTGCCGCCTTGGTCAGCCCGTACACCGACTGGGTCGGGATGGACAGCGATCCAGAGGACGACGAGATGTTCACGATCGACGCGTTGTCGGACTTCTCGACCCAGGGCAGCGCGGCCTGAATGAGGAAGTAGGGAGCCCGGACATTGACCGCCGTATGCTCATCGAACGTGGCTTGGGTCACCTTCTCGAACGGTCCATGGCGGATCGCTGCGGCGCAGTTGACGATGATGTCGAGTCGGCCGAATCGGTCAGTGACCACAGCCACGATCCGCGCTGGAGCCGCAGGGTCGGCAAGGTCCGCCTCGACAGCGAGGCCGGTCCCCCCCAACCTCTCAATCTCTTCGACAGTTTCGGCCAGCTTCGACGCCCGGCGACCGACCACGGCGACGCCCGCGCCCTTCTTCGCAAGTTGTCGCGCCACGGCAGCCCCGATGCCACTGCCGCCGCCGGTCACGATTGCTACCATCTTCGGCTCCGCCATCCGCTCCTCCTTGCCCGTGTGGTTCTCGCCGGCTCAGACGTTCTGTCGGCTAGAAGACCGCGATCGGATTCCACGGCGAGCCTGTGCCGCCAGGCAGACGCAGTGGCAACCCCACGACCATGAACTCGAACCGGCCCTCCTCCTCGCACGCCCGCGCCACCTCCTCAAGCTGCAGGCTGTCGGAAGCGAACATGCCCATCGCCGCGACCTGCAGCGGGTGAATCGGGTACAGCATTCCCTCGACATTGCTGGGCACCGTCTCGCCATCGCCGTCCGGCAGGAACGCGGCGATGCGGCGCTCGTGCATCCAGGGGATCGTGTCGACGTGGAGTCCGGCCTTGCCCTGCCCTGTCGGCGGGTAGTCGTTGCTCCATGCCCCGAGCTCGAGCCGGCGCCGATGGTGGCCCGTGCGGAACACGAGGATGTCGCCCTCGCCGAGCCGAACGCCCTCAGCCTGCTCGACCGCCTCAAGCTCCGCCCGGGTCACGGCCTCCCCCGGCTCGAGCCACGGAACGCGCCGGAAGCGGGGAATATCCAGCAGCACACCGCGCCCGACCAGGCCGTCCTTGTACGCCGTGACGTCGAGGGCCATGGCGCCCTTGCTGTCCAGCACCTCCGACGCTGGCCGCCCGTTGTAGGTCCGCCCTCGGTAGGCGATATGGCAGAGGGCGTCCATGTGTGTGTGGCAGTCGCCGTGGAACGCCATGCCAAGGAAGTCGGTGGCGAAGGTCAACCCGGACGAGCCGATGTCGTGGTCGTGGCCCTGAACCACGTAGTGGATCGCCTGGCTGGGATTGTCCGGTCCGGCGACCTTGTTGATGGGGATGGCCATGGTCACGTGGCGGCCCGAGCGAACGAGCGCGGCCGCCGCCCGCACCCTGTCGGGTGTGAGGTAGTTGAGGGTCCCGAGCTCGTCGTCTGGACCCCAGCGTCCCCAGTTCTTGACCGACTCGAAGATCTCGTCGAACGTCTCGAGCGAGACGCGAGCAGGTGTTGTCAGCGGGCGCACCGTGGCTCCAATCCCTGCGTTCATTGAGTCGCCACCGCCCCGGCGCGGGTGACACGGTCACGAAACGAATCGATCGCGCCACCGTCCGTCAGTGTTCCGATCTCGAGGTCGTATGAGCGCGCCTCGCCGGGCTCGAGCCACAGGAGCTCGCCACGCTCTCGAGCGTCCCACCGACCGGCGTCCCGGTTGGTGGCTGGTTCCAAGCCGACCGCGTAGGTGTCCTCGCCCATCATTCGCCACATCGTGTGGTGTGGCAGCTGGTCGATCCGGAAGACTTGGTACGCGCCGAGGCCCAGCCGGCGGTTGACCACGGCCACGGGGACCCTCCCATCCGGCTCTGCCACGAGCTCGTGCTCGAAGCAGGCCTCGGTGAACCCCTCGATGGGAGCGCTCAGGGTCCGGTACCCCTCGACCGGAACGCCGTAGTCGGTCGTCGTGCGCGACGACGGGACGAGGAGCTCGGACCCTTCGTCGACCACGGGGAAACCCACGTTGCAGTGGTAGAGGAACATGTGCGGCGTCGAGTGGTGACCGACGTTCACGACCTCATCGTGGATCGCGAAGCGGGACTCCCCGACGCGCGCCTCGATGCGCCGCCGCAGAAGCAGGTGCTCGGCGAAGACCGCCGACTGCAGGACCTCTCCCTCGGCCCACAGCACGCACTCGTCGCCGTCCCAGCGCTCCCCGTACCCGATGAGGCGCCCAGGCAGACCACCCGCCCTCCCGTGCAGCCCGTAGGCTTGGGTCTTCGAGATGTGCGTCTGGTGGAACTGCTCCGCGCTGTCTTCGCCGCCGAGCCCCAGGTGGTCGAGCCCGACCGTGACCACCATCCCGCCGCCCCAGGCGCGGAACCAGCCCAGCCCCTCTGGCTCGTAGTACCAGGGGCCGACGATGCCGGCGTTGGACTGCCAATTGAGAGGGCGCCCGAGGTACTCGCAGCGGCCCACGTCGAAGCAGCGGTCGACGACCACATCGAACGCAAACCCAGTGCCCGTGCGGAACTCGAGGAGCCGGACTCCGCGGCCGAGCCCGTCCTCGAGCACGACCTGGCGCACGCCCGCCACCTGCTCCAGCCGGCCGACACGCCGCATCAACTCCGTGCGGGTGTAGGCAGCACCATAGAGATCAGGCACGGTTCCTCCTCTGCTCGTAGGCATGCGTGCGGGCCGACGCTCCACGCCACCCACCGCCCCTGCCTCGCATCACCGCACCCCTTGCGGCACCAGCGGGGCGTCAAGTTGCCCCGGCACCGGCAGCCCAACGGAGTACGCGCCGTCCACAACCATCAGCGCTCCCGACATGAACGAGGCATCGTCGGAGCACATGAACAGAATCGGTCTGGCCATCTCGACGGGTTCGGCGAACCGACCGAGCGGGGTGCGGTCGAGGAACACCCTCGACTGCACGGGGTCGTTCATGACAAACCAGGCGAGACGCGTGTTGATGATGCCGGGAGCGATCGCGTTGACCCGGATCCCGTACTTGCCCAGCTCCATCGCCGCGGTGTGCATCACCGCCACCTGGCCGGACTTCGATGTGTTGTAGAACACGCCCTCCTGTTCGGGCTGGTACGCGTTCGTGGACGACACGACCACGATCGAGCCACCGTGACCCTCGCGCACCATCTCCCGTGCGGATTCCTGCACGCACAGCCACGTGCCCTTGAGGTCAATCCCGATCTGCTGGTCCCACGACTCGTCCGTCCCCTCGAGGAACGGCACGAAATCGGCGATACCGGCGTTGGCCACCATCGCGTCGTGGCGTCCGAACTCTTCGGCGCAGACCCTGATCGCCGCCTGCACGTCGACACGCTTCGAGACGTCACCCACGGCAATGACGCAGCGCCCTCCGGCCGATCGGATATCCTCCGCGGCCTCGTCGAGGACGTCGGCGTGCCAGCCCATCAGCACCACGCCGGCACCCTCGTGCGCGAAGGCCTCTGCCGTGGCTCGCCCGATCCCACGCCCGGCGCCCGTGACCACGATCCCCTTGCCCGCAAACCGCTGCTCCATCCGCCAGTCCTCCGCCTACGCTGTCGCCAGCCCGTGGTGCCCTGGCCCGCGTGGCACGACCGGCCAGATGTCCACGACGACGTCGTCTTGGATCACGTGGTAGGCGTCGTACCAGTTCACGGTCGCTGGTGAGTACCCCGGGATGAGGGCAACGCTGTCGCCCACCCGGAGGGTTGTGTCGCGCGTCGCATCGAATATGCCGTGCTCCTCGTCGAAGCGGAACACCGGCAGGTCGTGCCCGCGAGTCGTGCACAGGGCCGGTGCCCCCATCGACTTGTTGCCCGCGTCCACGATGAGACGGTCTCGCGTGCGGCTGATGACGCGCG
>JAJYGO010000354.1 GCA_021785115.1 Chloroflexota bacterium
GGCTGGGGCGGCGGCGGCAGTGGCGGCGGCGTCTGCGCCCAGTCCTGGAACGGGTGCCCGCCCCAGACCGCCCCCGCGGCGACGAGCGTGCCCCCCTCCGTGGTGCCCTGACCCGCGACGGCCTCCGCTGCGGCTGCGCTGCGCGGGGACGGGACGCCGGGCTACCATCGGGCCATGGACCATCCCCTGACCGCTGCCCACGCCGGGTTCCTCACCGGCCGCCACTTCGCCACGATCGCCACCGTCGACGAGGACGGGGCGCCCCGCCAGGCCGTCGCCTGGTACGCGCACCTCGAGGACGGGCGGATCCTGCTCAACAGCCGTCACCCCCGACGCTGGTGCGAGAACCTGATCCGCGACCGCAGGGTGGCGCTGGCCATCGCCTCGGACCCGTACCACTGGCTGGGGATCACCGGCGTGGTGGACGAGGTCGTGGACGACCCGGGCCGCGCCCGCGACGACATCGTCATGCTGGCCCGGCGCTACAGCGACGACGGCACCGTGGACCCGGCCGCCGAGGCCGAGTTCCGCAGCCAGCCGCGGGTGACGTTCCTCGTCCGCGTCACCGGCGTCCACGACCACCTCGCGGGCTGAGGTGGCCGCGCCGACGGTCGTGGCCCTCGCCGGCGGGGTCGGCGGGGCCAAGCTCGCCGACGGGCTCCAGGCGCTCCTCGGCGGCCGCCTGTCGGTGGTGGTCAACACGGCCGACGACTGCACCCGCCACGGCCTGCTCGTGATGCCGGACCACGACACCGTGCTCTACAACCTGGCCGGGATCGAGCAGCCGGGACTGGGCTGGGGCATCGAGGGCGACACGCATGCGGTGATGGACCAGCTCGGCGTCTACGGGGAGCCGACCTGGTTCTCCCTCGGCGACCGCGACCTCGCCCTGCACATCGCGCGGACGGCCGCGGTGCGGGCGGGCGCACGGCCCACCGAGGCGTGCCTCGCCGCCCAGCGGTCGCTCGGGGTCGCGGCCCGGATCCTGCCCATGGCCGACGCGCCGGTGGCCACCGCCGTCCGGACGGCCGA
This sequence comes from Chloroflexota bacterium, assembly GCA_021785115.1. Next base: position 1,033 of record JAJYGO010000354.1, read on the forward strand.
GGGCTGGCTCGAGTTCCAGGAGTACTTCGTCCACCGGCGGCAGGCGCCCGAGGTGCTCGAGCTCCGGCTCGACGGGATCGACGCCGCGACGCCCACGCCCGAGGCGGCCGCCGCGATCGACGCGGCCGGCGCCATCGTCATCGGCCCGTCGAACCCGCTCGTCTCGATCGGCCCGATCCTCGCGGTGCCCGGGATGCGCGACCGCCTCGCCGCCGCACGGGGCCGGGGCGCCCGGGCCGCGGCGGTCAGCCCGATCGTCGGCGGCCGGGCCCTCAAGGGACCCGCCGACCGCATGCTCGCCTCGCTGGGCCACGAGCCGACTGCGCTGGGCGTGGCCCGGCTGTACGCGGACCTCGTGGACGTGTTCGTCCTCGACGCCGTCGACGCGGCGCTCGCCCCCGAGGTCGAGGCGCTCGGCCTCGAGGCGCTGGTCACGGACACCGTGATGGCCGACGACGCGGCGAGGGTGCGCGTGGCCGCAGAGGTGCTGCGCGGCGTCGGGGTCGCCTAGCCGCGCGGGCCGGAACCGTGGGCGGCGCGTCGCCCCGCGGCTCGGGCGCCGGCCCCTCGGAACGGTCGGCGCGGGGCGACGGGCCGTCGCGCTAGCATCGTGGCGTGCACAGCGCCTCGCCCAATCCAGCCGGGCACCCCTCCCCCTCCCGCCGCAGGACTGCGGTCGTGGTGCCCGTGCGCGCCCTCGAGGGCGCGAAGTCGCGGCTCGGCGCGGTCCTCGACGCCGAGGAGCGGCGAGAACTGGTGGAGCTGCTGCTGCGCCGGACGGTGGAGGCGGCCCGCGCCGCGGACGGCGTCGGCCTGGTGGCGGTGGTGTCCCCCGACGCGGACGCCCTGGCGGTGGCCGCGGCGGTCGGGGCCGAGCCGGTCGTCCAGCGGTCGTCGGGCCTCAACTCCGGGCTGCTCGACGCGCGGGACGCCCTGGCCGGCCGCGCGGACCGGCTCCTGGTGCTGCCGGGGGATGTGCCGGGCATCGCCGCGTCCGACGTCGAGGCGCTGCTGGCCGCCGCTGACGCTGCCTCGGCCGGCGGCAGGCCGGTGGTCGTCCTCGCCCCGGACCGCCACGGACGGGGCACCAACGCGCTGCTGCTCGACCCGGCGGACGTCATCGAGCCCGCGTTCGGCGGCGACAGCCGCCACGCGCACGCCGGCCTGGCGCGAGCCGCCGGGGCCTCCTTCCTCGAGCTGCCCGGCCTGCTCGAGCTCGACGTGGACACGCCGGACGACCTGCTCCTGGCCGAGGCCGTCCGGCCGGAGGCGCTGCATGCCCACTGAGCCCGGCCGCGTGGAGATCCTCGCCCTCGCCGGCCTGCCGGAGGTCCAGCCCGGCGACGACCTCGCGGGTCTGATCGGCGACGCGCTGGAGGCCACCCCGCGGGCCCTCCCCCTCGAGCCGGGCGACGTGCTGGTGGTGACCCAGAAGATCGTGTCCAAGGCGGAGGGCGCGGTGGCGGACCTGCGTACCGTGACGCCGCGTCCCGAGGCCGTGACCTGGGCCGAGCGCTGGGACCGCGACGCCCGGGCGATCGAGGTGGTCCTGCGCGACGCCCGGCGGATCGTCCGCATGGACCACGGGGTGCTGATCGTCGAGACGCCCCACGGGTTCGTGTGCGCCAACGGGGGCGTGGACGCCAGCAACGTGGGGCCCGCGTCGGGTGACCTGGTGACCCTGCTCCCGGCCGACCCCGACGCGTCGGCCGCGGCCATCCGCTCCGCCCTGAGGGCGCGGTTCGGGGCCGATCTCGCGGTGATCGTCTCGGACAGCTTCGGCCGGCCGTGGCGCTGGGGCATCGTGGACGTCGCGCTCGGCGTGTCGGGGCTCCACCCGCTGGAAGACCTGCGCGGCGTCCCGGACGCCGACGGGCGGGTCATGCGGACCACGATCCGCGCGGTGGCCGACGAGCTCGCGTCGGCGGCCGAGCTCGCGCTGGGCAAGACCGCCGGGCGGCCGGTCGCCCTGGTCCGCGGCGCCAACCCGCCGCTGGGCGAGGACACCATCGCGTCGGTGCTGATCCCCGCGGAGATGGACCTGTTCCGCTGACGGGCCGGCCCCGGCGGGGGCGGCGGCCTGCGGGTCGTGACGGCGCAGGCGCGCGGCGACGACGCGAGCCGACCGGGCGGGCCGCGGCGTTTCGCCCGGGGACGCTACCCTGCAGGGCATGAAGGTCGGCCTGCAGATCCCCTCGTTCACCTGGCCCGGCGGCGCCGAGGCCATCGGCCCCACCCTCTCCCGCGTGGCGCGCGATGCCGACGACGCCGGCTTCGACTCCATCTGGGTGATGGACCACTTCTTCCAGATCCGCGGGGTCGGCCGGCCCGAGGAGCCGATGCTCGAGGGCTGGACGACGCTCGGGTACCTCGCCGCCAGCACGGCGCGGGCGCGCCTGGGGCTGATGGTCGGCGGCGTCCACTACCGCGCCCCGGGGCTGTGGGCCAAGGCCGCCACCACGCTCGACGTGCTGTCCGGCGGCCGCGCGTGGCTGGGGATCGGGGCGGCCTGGAACGAGGAGGAGTCCGCCGGCCTCGGGTTCCCGTTCCCGCCCCTCGCCGAGCGGTTCGAGCTGCTCGAGGACACCCTCCAGCTGGTGCACGGCATGTGGCAGGGGGAGCAGGGCTCGGACGCCCCGTTCGAGGGCCGGCACACCCGGGCCGCCCGGCTGCTCAACTCCCCGCAGACGATCTCGCGCCCGCACCCGCCCGTGATGATCGGCGGCGGCGGGGAGCGCAAGACGCTCCGGCTGGTGGCCCAGTACGGCGACGCCTGCAACGTGTTCGGCCGGCCCGAGGTGCTCCGCCACAAGTTCGAGGTGCTGCGCGAGCACTGCGCCGCGGTGGGGCGCGACCCGGACGAGATCGAGCGCTCGACGCTCCAGTCGGTGCGGCTGGACCTGGGCGACGGCGACGGCGAATCGCCGGCGCAGGTGGTGGACCGCTTCGGCGAGCTCTCGGACGCCGGCGCGCAGCACGTCATCTTCTCGGCCCGCGACGTGTGGGAGCCGCGCGTCATGGAGGTCCTGGCGCGGGACGTGGTGCCCGCGCTGCACGAGCTCTAGCCGGCGGCCGCGCTCCCGGCGGCCGCGCTCCCGGCGGCACCTCGATCCAGCATGCCCAGGAGCGGCAGGGCGCCCAGCCGGGCGAGGGTCGCCCTCGCGGTCTCCACCCAGCCGACGACCTCGGGCTCGCCCGTGCCGAGCATCCTCGCCGCCTCCACGCCGAGCAGCGCCTCGTCGAACGCCAGGCCCAGGTCGCGGTAGGCGGTCGCGGCGGCGCGGTAGCCGGCCAGGGCGGCGGCGCGGTCGCCGGCCAGGGCCGCCAGGCCCGCCCGGATGGTCGCCCGGTCGGCGTCCATGGCCCGCCCGCGAGCGCCGAGCGACGCCAGGCGGTCGAGGGCCTGCTGGGCCAGCGCCGCGTCTCCGGCCAGCACCGCCACCCTCCCGGCCCGGGGCAGCGAGTACGGCGCGTTGAGGTCGCTGGTGTCGGCCACCCGCATCCAGGCGGCGGCGGCGTCGGCGAAGCGTCCCTCGACCGTCGCGATGACCCCCTCGAGGTCGTCAATGGAGGACCCGACGTCGCGGTCCTCGACCGTCCCGATCGACGCCTTGATCTCGTCGACCTCGACCGGGTCGACGGCCCCGCGCCACGCCCCCAGGAGCGCGACCTGGATGCGATTGGCGAGGTGGACCCCGGGGTCGATCTCGTACTGGTCGATCTGGAGGATCGTGTCCAGGGCCCACTCCCAGTCGCCGACGCGCCGGGCGTCCTCCGCCGCGTTCTGGCTGATCACGATCTCCTGCGTGCGCTGGCCGAGCCGGCGGGCCAGGTCGATCGCCTCGCGCTCCTGCGCGAGGGCGGCCGCGGGGCTGTCGAGCGCCTGCACCGAGACCAGGACGGCGGCGGCCCGCAGCGCGGCATCCTGCAGCCCTGCTTCGAGCGCGACGCGCTGGGACCCCATGAGCAGGGCCTGGGCCTCCCACACCCGGCCGAGGTTGAAGGCCGCCGACCCCTTGATGCGCAGGGCGTCCGCGGCGACGAGGGCGTTGCCCATCCGCTCGGCCGCGGCGAGCACGCGATCCGCCACCTGGACGGCGGTCGCGTAGTCGGCGACCAGGTAGGCGACGGAGCCCCGGGCCTGCAGCAGGTAGATCAGGTTGATGTCGTCGTCGCCCAGATCGTCGAACTGGCGCGCCGATTCGAGGCCGCAGTCATGGTCGACGAGCGACACGTCGGCAGCGTCGCGGCGCCGATGATCGTCGTCCGCATATGGCCGACATGCATTTTCTTCGCGATGTTCGGCTGGGAATACTCGACGATCACCGTCTTCCCTTTTCCGGCGTCGCTCCCCCCGAATGCCCGGTCGCGCGCCACCCGTGCGAACCTCTCCTGGATCGTCCCGTTGCTCAGCCAGAAGTTGATGAATCCCGGCGCGGCCGCTTCCACCTTGTGGAAAAATCCTGCGGGCGCCGCATCGGCGATCTTCGCGGCATATTCTTTAGCAAGCTCGAGCGGCACAACGCCCCGCGCTTTTGCGGCGCGCAACGCCCAGTTCGTGGAATAATGGCCGAAGATCTCTGCTTCGGGCACAGAAAGCTCGATCGGCTCTCCGTCGCCGACGATACTTCGCAAAACAGCGATGATCTCTTCTCTCATGAAAACTCCCATGTTAAGAAAAATGGAAATAGCAGTATTACGTATAGCGGGCGGCAGTCCATTCCGCATGTTCCGCGATCGTCCTCCGAAATCCAATTCAAACGATCC
>JAJYGO010000173.1 GCA_021785115.1 Chloroflexota bacterium
GCCCGGCCGACCCGCGCATATCAGGGTGACCATCGTCGCACGGACCTGACCTCGAGCGCGCCCTGCCCCACCCCCTTGACGAGTCCTTCCATATCAGGAGTGCGTCGTTCGCATCCGCGATGTCGATAAGCACACTGGCGTCAGCGACGAGCGCGATCCGAGGCGTCCCCTCCACCGGCTATGCCCAGGATTGGTGAAGTTCGCGCATCTTCCGGAGATCGAGACGGAGGATCTCCGCCGCGCGGCTGAGCGAGATTCGGTGTTCGTCGAGCGCCCTTCGGATGAGGCGCATCCGGCGGTCGGGATCGAAGTCGCTCGGGGCGAGCTCGAACGGCTCGCGACCACGTAGCGGCTCAGGAGCCGCGGTTCCACGCGCGGCCGGGGTCAGAGGATCAGGCTCGTCGGTTCGCGTCAGCGATCGACCCAGTCGGACCTTCGCCTGTGCCATGAAGCGTCGCCAGACATCCTTGATCCCGCGCTCGTCCAGGCGGTGGAGCACGGTCCTGTAGCTCACACGGAAGATCCGCTTGACCTTCATGACAGCGTCGAACAGAGGGAGGCCCAGCACCTCCTGCCATTCCTTGCTGAACCGAGGCTCGGGCATCAGGAGGTAAGCCGCGAAGACGTCCGCCTCGCGTTCGGCGTCGACATCCTCGGCGACCTCGTCCGGGTTGAACTCGTCTCGATGAAGGAGCAGATGACCGAGCTCATGGGCGGCGGTGAAAATCTGTCGCTCGACACTGATGCGATCCCAGCTGTTCACAACGATCGCCGGCCCCGAGCCGTCCTCCGCCACAGACAGCCCAAAGAACCCCTCCGAGGCGATTTCGAGCCACAAGACTTTGATCCCGACCTTGTCTTCCAGGAGCCCGCTGATGTCGAAGATCGGGTCATCGCCGAGGCGCAGTCTCTCCCGGACGAGCTCAGCCGCCGTGCGGGCGCGATCTGGGCCCTCGGGAGCGCCGAAGTCGCCAAAGAGGTAGGGCCGCGCTTCGTCCACAAGACGTTCAAGGGACGCGTACTCGTCGAGCTCGCGCCCAACGTCGTGCAGGATCCGCGGCCGGTCCTTTAGCCGGAGCTTCGACCGAAAGCGCGCCCGGGGGGGCGCCGGTGCGGGGCGCAGGAGGTCAGCTGGTGACACTCCGAGCGCCTTGGCGAGAGCGACAAGAGTCGACGCCCTGGGCTCGCTGAGCCCAGCCTCGAGGTTCCGGTACGCGGCTCGGGACAGGCCGGCTGCTCCTGCCGCTGCCTCTTGGGTGAGGCCTCGCATCCCCCGTAGCCGCTGAAGGTTCGCCCCGATGTCCGCGGTCGGCGAAATTGCCATGAGTCCGCCTCACTGACGAATACGCCGATAGACTAGTCGATTTGACGGGCCTTGTCAAGTTGGCTAGTATGGCACCGCGGGCTTCGGCCCGGAACGAACAGCAATTAGGAGGTGGCCGGCAACAGCCGCCCGGAAGAACAGGAGACGCGGCGCGCATGCAGGTGCCACGCCTCCATGGCAGCGGACACCCACTTCAGAGTCCTCGCCGCCGGGAGCCAGCGTAGCGCACGAGATCGGTCCAGGAGCGCCTCTCGGCACATCACAAAGGGAAACGACGTTGGCTACGAACAAGAACCGCCATGACGGCCACCGTGAGGGCGCCGTCCGCGAACGCTCCCAGTTCCGCACGCCTTTGGGAGACTGGGCGAAGCGGGACGCCAAGACAGGCCGAATCCTCGACGTGAAGAGCGACGGCACCCCGTTCAAGGGAGTGCGCCGCGAGAGCACGAGCTCGAACTAGCTCTCGGCCGCGGGTCGCGACGACCGCCGGCCGGTTTGCTGGGTCGTCGGCCCGCGGCTCAACGCCGAAGGGCACCCATGACGGTGCACCTGTCACAGGTTGCCGCAACCGCACCGGAAGCCGGGTGACTGGCTCCATCCAGACACGGAGTAAACGATGAACGAAGAAGCCGCTCACGCGGTGCAGGAAGACACCCGCGACTCGGCATATGCGAAGACGGTGACGATCATCGTCAACGGACAGCAGCATGAGTTCTCGAAGACGGACATCACCTACGACGAGGTGGTGGCGCTCGCCTTCCCGAACCCCCCGACCGGACCCTACATCGAGATCTCGGTGAGCTATCGCCGCGGCAAGTAGGCGACAGCGGCTTGGCCCCGGGACGTCAAGGACTGACGAGCCCGCAGTTCGGTCCGCGCATTGCTGGGCAGCCATGCCGCGCATGGCATCCGCCGTCCATTTCGATCCTGTTGCTACCTCCTGGCAGCGACCAAGCGATCGGCCGGGGAGGCGGCGGCGGGGCGGGTCACGAGATCGACGTCGGCGAGCGCGACGTAGCGCTTGACCATGTCGAGCGTCGTGTGGCCGAGGACCCGCTGGAGTGAGAACGCGTCGCCGCCATTGACCAGGTAGCTGCGGGCGAAGGTGTGGCGAAGCGAATGCGGGCTCAGTCGCCCAGTCACGCCGACCCGGGCCTTGAGCCGGCGGACCATGTGCTGGAGGCCACGAGCGCTGATCTCACCGCGCCGGCCGAGGAAGAGCGCGTCGTCCGGGCGTCCCTGGCCGCGCTGGCCGAGATAGCGGACGATCGCGGTCCGAGCGGTCGAGCCGACCGGCACGATTCTTCGAGCCCTTTCCGCGCACCTTGAGCGTCCCGTCCGGACGCAGGTCGCCGAGCCGGATGCCGGCCACCTCAGACACCCGAATCCCGGTGTCGATCATGAGCAGCACGATCGCCCGGTCTCGCACCGACGCGACCGCGAGCAGCTGCCGCAGGACCTCGTCGGCGACGCTGACCGGGGCGAGGGTCGTCCGGAGCTCGACAAGCCAGGCCCGCAGCTCGGCGGGGTCGAGGCCGTCGACCGCCCGCTCCGGACCGAGCGCCCGGACGAGCCGGGCGGTGATCATCCGGTACCACTCGATCGTCCGCGGCGACGCGCCCTCGGCCGCCTTGGCGGCGAGGAACAGCTCCACCGCCCGGCCGAGCGCCAGGCGTTCCTTCGAATCAGGTGCCCAAAGATCAGGGGAGTCAGGTGCCCAAACCATCGTGCGGCCTCCCGGCCGACCGAGGTCGGGACCCCGTCAGGCCACAAGATGTGGGGCTTCAGCGGTTCGCGAGCGCTACATCTTGTGGAATTGGCTGGCGAGGAAGGATTCGAACCTTCAATCCCCTGATCCAGAGTCAGGTGCCTTACCGTTAGGCCACTCGCCAGCGGCTCAGAGCGACATGCTAGCAGAGGGGTCGATTCGGAATCCGCTCGCGCCCGATGGCGCCTGGCCGATGGCGCGTGCCCGATGGCGTCTGGTCGGGCGGCGCCTGGCCGTGTGCTGCCCGGTCCGCCGGGCGTCAGGTGTCCTGCCGGCCCTGCGCCTGGACCTTCGCCCAGGTGTCCTTGAGCGTGAGCGTGCGGTTGAAGACGAGGCGGTCAGGCGTCGAATCGGGGTCCGGAGTGAAGTAGCCCAGTCGCTCGAACTGGACCGTCTCGCCGACCGGCACCGCGGCGAGGCTCGGCTCCACGAGGCAGCCGAGGAGCACCTGCTCGGACTCGGGATTCAGGTCCGCGAAGAGGTCGCCGCCGTCCGCTCCGGGATCCGGGCGGGTGAACAGGTGGTCGTACAACCGCACCTCCGCGGGCATGGCGTGATCGGCCGGGATCCAGTGGAGGGTCGCCTTGGGCCGGCGGCCGTCGGGTGCGTCTCCGCCCCGGGTGGCCGGGTCGTACGTGCAGCGCAGCTCGACGATTGCTCCGGCCGCGTCCTTGACAACCTCCCGACAGGTCACGAAGTACGCGGACCGCAGCCGCACCTCGCGGCCCGGGGCCAGGCGGAAGAACTTCGCCGGCGGGTCCTCCATGAAATCATCGCGCTCGATCCACAGCTCGCGCGTGAAGGGCACCTTGCGACTCCCGGCCGACGGATCCTCCGGGTTGTTGACGATGTCCATCTCCTCGAGCCGCCCCTCGGGGTAGTTCTCGATGACGACCTTGAGCGGTCGCAGGACGGCGAACCGTCGGGGAGCCTGCCGGTTGAGGACGTCGCGCACCGCGTGCTCGAGCATGCCCACCTCGACCACGCTGTCGCTCTTCGCCACTCCGATCATGGCGGCGAAGTCGCGGATGCCCTCGGCAGGGAAGCCCCGCCGCCGCAGCCCCGAGATGGTCGGCATCCGCGGATCGTCCCATCCGCGCACGTGCCCTTCGTTGACGAGGCGCAGGAGGACCCGCTTGGAGAGGACGGTGTACGTGAGGTTGAGACGCGCGAACTCGTACTGCCGGGGGCGTGAAGGCACCGGGAGGTTCTCGATGAGCCAGTCGTAGAGGGGCCGGTGAGCCTCGAACTCCAGCGTGCAGATGGAGTGCGTGATGCCCTCGATCGCGTCGGACTGGCCGTGCGCGAAGTCGTACGTCGGGTAGATGCACCACGCGTCACCCGTGCGCGGATGCGCGGCGTGCACGATCCGGTACAGCACGGGGTCTCGCAGGTTGATGTTCGGCGAAGTCATGTCGATCCTGGCGCGCAGCACCCGCGCCCCGTTCGGGAACTCGCCCTTTCGCATCCGTTCGAAGAGTTCGAGGCTCTCCTCGACCGGCCGGTCCCGCCAGGGGCTGTCCCGACCGGGTTCGGTGAGCGTGCCGCGGTGCTCGCGGATCTCGTCCGCCGAGAGGTCGTCGACATAGGCCTTGCCGGCCCGGATCAGGTTGACGGCCCACTCGTACAGCTGTTCGAAGTAGTCTGAGGCGTAGTACAGGTGCTCGCCCCAGTCGAAACCCAGCCAGCGGACGTCCGCCTGGATGGCGTCGATGTACTCCTGCTCTTCCTTCATCGGATTCGTGTCGTCGAAGCGCAGGTGGCAGCGGCCGCCGAACTCGCGCGCGATGCCGAAGTTGAGGCAGATCGACTTGGCGTGACCGATGTGCAGGTAGCCATTCGGTTCCGGCGGGAAGCGCGTGACGATCGTCTCGTGCGTGCCGTCCCGCAGGTCGGCGGCCACGATCTCACGGATGAAATCGGCTCGCTCCGGCGGGGTTGACGTCTTGATGTTCACGAGGTGGCGGCTCCCGTCTCGTGGCTCATGGAGACGCGGCTCGCGCGGCAACGGAGGCTTGCGCCATCTGCTCCGACGGAGACCGCAAGGCCACCACGAGGGTCTGCAGTCGAATGCTGGAGATCGCGAAGGACCTCGGGACGCAGGCGCCGGGGGCGTGGTTCGATACGCGCGCCCACACCACCCAGGCCCCTCGTCCAACGCCCGCCGGCCCGTTGTGGGGGCCGGGGGGTAGTGTTGGGAGAAGTGGCCGTTCAGGCGTCGGACTCACCGGATCCAGACGTACGGTCGTGATCGCAAGAATGGCTGGCGAGGAAGGATTTGAACCTTCGGTCTCCTGATCCAGAGTCAGGCGCCTTACCGCTTGGCCACTCGCCAGCGCAAACCCACGGATGATACCGCAGCGGCCTGCCGTGAGCGTGGGCGAGCACGGTTCCCGCCTGTCTCGGCCCTCCTTCGCGGGATGGTCGTGACGGTGTCAGGGGTGGTCACACACGGTTGACGTCACGCGAGATGGTGGCCGATCGGAGTATCGCTCCGAACGATCAGGAGGGAGGCCTGCCAGCCCGGGTTGCCCCGTGCCACGGAGGGCGCCACGTGCAGGTTCCCTGCTCGAGGGCCAGCGGGTCCCGTCGCCCGATCGGGCCGTGCTCAACCCATGGTTCCGCGCAGCCGATACCCGGTGGAGCGAGGCTCGAAGTGTGCGGCACCGTCGCGCGCAGGGCCCGGGGCGCGGCACGCGAC
>JAJYGO010000177.1 GCA_021785115.1 Chloroflexota bacterium
TTGGCGCGCATCAGCCGGAGCAGACCGGTAACGGCGTGCTCTCCCATCTTCTCTGTCTGCTGCCGAATGCACGTTAGGCTGATCAACCCGGACGCTGATGAGCTGATGTCGTCGAAACCGGCCACGCCGACGTCGTCGGGAATTCGCAGCTCCGCCTCGACGAGCGCCTCCATGGCGCCGAGGGCTATCGTGTCGTTGGACCCCACGATCGCGGACGGCATCGTTGACCGATCGAGCCACGTCTTGACGGCCGTGGCGCCGTTCGACTTGCTCGATTCCCCTTGCTCTACCAGGAGCTCGACCCGTCCATCGCGTGCAGCAACGACCTCCTGCACGCCGCGCAGGCGCTCCTGTCCCGTCGCTGCGTGAGCCGGGCCGCACACAAAACCGATCCTCGTGTGCCCGAGCGCTATCAGGTGTTCCGCGAGCAGGCGGCCGCCGGCGACGTTGTCTGTCACGACGTAGCTTGCGCCGGGAGCGGCTGGGCGACGGTTCACGAAGATGACAGGCGTGTCGCGGACAGCGGCCGGGCTGACTTCGAGTGCGTCAAGGCCGACAGACGCGTGCACGATCCCCTCGATCCCGTGATCGAGGAGGCGCTGCACATGGCGGCGGGTGTTCTGAGGGTCATCGTCCGTGTTGCATATCACGAGTCCATAGCCCGCCCGGCCGGCGTGGACCTCGATCGACCTCGCGAGTTCTGGGTACCACGGATTCGTGATGTCGCTCACGAGCAGCGCCAGAAGTTGCGATCGCCCGGACACGAGAGCCCGGGCGAGCGGCGACGGACGGTAGCCCATTCGGCCAATGACAGCCTGCACCCGCTCTCGCGTTTCATCGCTGACGTCGGTGTGGCCACGGACGACGCGCGAAACGGTGGACACAGAGACCTGCGCCTCTCGCGCAACGTCCTGGATCTTCACACCGCGCGCCTTGGCCACGGCGATACCTCGTCCTCCCCCACGTGCCGACGCTCAGCGCGCCGGACCCCCGGGCGCATCCTAGGCAACGCCCCGGACCGATGTCAAGCGTTTTCGGTAACGTTACCGCCACCGTTGCCGGTCCCCCCGGACGGGTTCGGCAAACCAGGGCGCGAGCAGCTGCTCAAAGGGCTGCGCGAAGACGAGCGCGGTCTACGAAATTCGGCATACGCGAGATGTCCAACCATCCTCGCCGGTGTAGCCATGCGCATGGTTTCGGCCGCGGAATACGACCTACCCGATGCGGACGATCCATCTGCCACGCGCCCGCCCTCGCAGGATTGGCGTCGAGGGCGGCGGGCAGTTCGTCCAGCGCGACCTCGGTCGCCGCGGCTCGATCCCCTCCGGTCGGAGGTCGTCGGCAAGGCGCGCCCAGAGACGACGCCGGCGAGACGCGACCGGCTGGCGACGCTGTCGATGCCGACGAGGCGCACCGCTCGGAGGATGAACGGGAAGACAGTTGTCGTAGGGCCGGCGCCGCCCAGGTTACCGCAGGCGGAGACGGCGCCGCCGTAGCGCATCGTCCTGAGCAGGTACGGGAGCGTGGGGTCGCCGACCGTGTCGACGGCGCCGGCTCACCGTGCAGTCTCAAGGGCGGGCGTGACTCGGTAGACAGCTCCTCGCGCGGTAACACGCCGACGGCGCCGAGGGCCATCAGCGCCTGCCCCCTGGCCGGGCTTTCCGGTCGCTGCCCACACTTGGTGGCGGCGGCGCGCGAGGATCGCGACCGCCGCGCGCCCGACACCGCCGGAGGCGCCGGTGACGAGGACAGGACCATTCGCTGACCGCGCGCCGTTCGGTTCCAGCCGGGCCACCGCGAGGGCGGCGGTGAATCCTGCCGTGCCAAGGATTATGGCGGATCGCGGGGTGAACGCGGCGGGCAGCGGCACAACCCAGCGCGCGGCTGGTACGCCGCGTACCCGGCGTGCCGGGACACGCCCAGATGGTGGCCGTGCACCAGAACTTCCGCGCCTTCTCGGAAGCGGGCGTCGGTACTCGCGACCATCATCCCGGCTAGTGTCGCGCGTCTGAATCCCGTTTACGGGTGTGGGGCAGGATCTCGTCGGCCGTCTTGGTCCAGACGAAGGGGTGGCAGCGCTCGTTCCAGCCGTCGATGAAGGTCTCGATGGCCGCGACGAGCTCCGGGACGCTCGCGTAGGAGCCGCGCCGGATGGCCTGGCGGGTGATGATCCCGAAGAACACCTCGACGAGGTTGAGCCATGACCCCGAGGTCGGGGTGAAGTGCAGCGTCACCCGCCGGTTCTTCGCCAGCCACGCCTCGATGTCGGCGTGCTTGTGGGTGTGGTAGTTGTCGAGGACGACGCACAGCCGGCGGCGCGGGTAGGCCTTCGCGACCTGCTTGAGGAAGGCGAGGAAGTCGGCCACGCCGTGCCGCTCGGAGCACCGGTCGGTCACCTTGCCGGTGGCGATCTCGAGTGCCGCGAACAGCGTGGTCGTGCCGTTGCGCTTGTAGTCGTGGGTGGCCCGCTCGGGCAGCCCGGGGCGCAGGGGCAGCATCGGCGCGGTCCGGTCGAGCGCCTGGATCTGGCTCTTCTCGTCGATGCACAGCACGATGGCCTTCTCGGGCGGGTCGAGGTACAGCCCGACCACGTCGCGGACCTTGGCCTCAAGGGCCGGGTCGGTGCTGAACTTGAACGTCTCCCGCCGCCACGGCTGCACGTGGTACCGGCGCCAGGCCCGGGCAACCGTGGCGTCCCCGACGCCCAGCTGCCGGGCGAGCAGCCGCGTCGACCAGTGGGTCACCCCGAGGCGCTCGGGCGGCGGGTCCAGGGTCGCGGCGATGATCGCGGCGTCGTCGACCGTCTTGGGCCGGCCGCTGCGCGGCTCGTCGTCGAGCCCGGCCATCCCGTGGTGGACGAACCGGTCCCGCCACTTGATGACCGTCGGCCGCGACACGCCGAGCCTCCGGGCGGCCTCCGACGTCCCCGAGCCCCCGGCGCAGGCCAGCACGATCGCCGCCCGTTCGGCGTGGCCGGCCGAGACGGTGCTCGACCGGATCCACGTGGTCAGGGTCGAGCGGTCCTCGTCGCTGAGAGTGAGTGCGGCTGACGGCATGTGCCCATCATCGCACCTATGTCAACGGACTAATGACGCGCGACACTAGCGGCCGAAGCGGCGGGAGCGCTGCTGGAACGTGCGCAGGGCGCGCAGGAAGTCGATCTCGCGGAACACCGGCCAGTACGCGTCGCAGAAATAGAACTCGCTGTGGGCGCTCTGCCAGGGCAGGAAGCCGGACAGCCTGACCTCGCCGCTCGTCCGAATGATGAGTTCGGGGTCCGGCCGGCCGTTCGTGTAGAGGTGGCTCGCGAGCTCCTCGGCGGTGATGCGCGATGCGAGCTCGGACGTCGGGACGCCGTCCGCGACGAGCTCGCGCACGGTCTCGCGGCACGCGTCGACCAGCTCGTCGTGTCCGCTGTAGGCGACGGCGAACGTGCACACCGGGCCCTGGCTGGTGGCGGTCGATTGCTCCGCCATCTCGATCGCCGACCGGACGCGATCGGGCAGCGCATCGCGGCGGCCGATGACGCGGACGCGCATCGGGGCCGGACGACCGCGGCGCCCCTCGAGTCCCCCCAGGCGCTCCGTTACGACGTCGAGCAGCGCCGACAGCTCCTCGGGCGACCGGTCGAGGTTCTCGATCGAGAGCGCCCAGAGCGTCACCTCGTCGATCCCGAGCGCCCGGCACCAGCCGATGACCTCGAGGATCTTGTCGGCTCCGCGACGGTGGCCCGCGCCCGGATCGGCCAGCCCCTCGCGCTGAGCCCAGCGCCGGTTGCCGTCCATGATGATCGCGACGTGGTTCGGGCGCGGACGCGAGAGGACCTGCTCGCGCAGACGGTGCGCGTACAGGCGATACAGCGGCGCGAGCGCGAGCTGCGCGGCGCGGTGGCGGGCCCACCGCAGGCCGCTCCGCGACGCGGCGGAGGCACCTCCCGCACGTACTCCCGCGGCGGCCTCCGCGACGCCGGCCGCGAGCGGTTCCCGCGGAGTGGAGGCGGGTCGGGCGCGCATGCCGGCATCATACCGGCGACGAACGTGGCGTCATCGTGGCGCGGCGACGTGCGCCCCGCGGATCTGCGTCGCGCGGAACCGCGATGCTGGCAGCGCCACGTTGCAGACGCGCGCAAGGCTTTCGGGGGGTCCGCCGGGAGGGCGGCGGCGCTGAGTTCGGGTTCGCGCTCCGGACGTACCACCATGAGGACGTCCGCGATCCGATCGAAGGTCACGCCGGGCGGGGCGGTCCTGCCGCTCTCACGGCCTGACGAACCTCCGGACGGCCGCTCGCGGGCCCCTCCGGCCCTCCCGCGACCGCCTCTCGATCGCGACCGGAGTCTCGGTGCGACGTGCTTCGGGATCGCCGGCTGTCATCCGATTGTCATCGATCGGGCGCCGACTGGTTCCGGACGAGCATGTACCTGGGGCCACCATCGCCTCGCCCGCGACCACGCGGGGGGTCCGTGAGGAACGATCGAAGCAGAGGAGTGGTGGATGATTCGACGCGAACAAGATCTTCGGGGGCGGAGCCGGCTCGCGCCGGCCGCGTGGCTCCTGGTCATGGTGATGGTGCTCGGCGGTCTGCTGGCGCTGAGCGCCGGGTCCGTCTTCGCGCAGTCGGCGAGCTCGAGCCCGGCCGCGAGTGCGGCGGCGTCGACGGCGGCCAGCCCGGTGGCCAGCAGCTCGACGGGTGGCGCGACGGCGGCCAGCCCGGCGGCGAGCGCCGCGGCATCGCCGACGGCTCCGGCGACGAGCACCGTCCCCGGTCAGCCGGGCGGCAGCGCGCCGATCCTGCCGGTGCTCGCGGTGCTCGCGATCGTGGCCGCGGCCGCGCTCGTGATCGCCCCCAGGCAGCTGGCGAACCGCCAGCGGCGCTGACGCGGGAAGCCACAGGGCGTGGCCGAGGCGGGGCGCCTCGAGTGAGGACCCCTCGAGCCACGCCAGGTCGATGGACGGAGCCGGTCGAAGGACCGGCTCCGTTCTTGTTGTGGCAGGGATCAGGCCAGGACGCGCTCGTACCGGTCGCGATGGACCCACACCCAGAGTGCGATCGCGAATCGGGCGATGAGCGAGATCCCGTAGGTCGCGCACCAGACGCACACGGCTCCGAGCACGACCACCTGGATGTAGGTGAACTGGATCTCGAAGATGGCGCCGACGAGCGCCTCGTGGAGGGCCTCGTACCGCGACACCGTGAGGCGTCGGTCGTGCTGTCTCGTGATCGCGCGGCTCTGCCGTCCGAGGTCCCGAAGGCGCTCGGGCGCCGCGGCGAGTGCGTCGAGCTGAGCGGCCAGGTCGGCGGGGTCGCCGGGCCGGAACAGGCGCCCGTTCCGGCCGGGCCGATCAGGAGCCACGGCATGCCGGGAGGCCCGTCCGGACCGCGGGTCGTCAGTCGACCTGCATCGCCAGCACGGCCTCGACTGCCAGCCGGAACAGCAGCTCGCGTCCGGACGCGTGCCCGGCCCAGTCGCGGCCGTCCCACGCCTCGCCCGACAGGTCGTCACCGGCGTACAGGAGCTGGCCGAAGCGCACACCCCGGAACGCGGCGACCGCGAAGCACGCCGCCGCCTCCATCTCGACGCACAGGCAGCCTTCCTCGACGCGTCGCGCCGCCCGCGCCCGCGTTTCGCGGTACAGGGCGTCGGTCGTCCAGGTCCTGCCCGTCACGTACGGCACGCCGTTCCGTTCGAGCGTCGCCACGATGGCCGTCACCGCGGCATCGTCGGGCGCCACCTCGCGGGAGGGCGGCAGGTAGTGGTAGCTCGTACCCTCGTCGCGGATCGCGCCGGT
>JAJYGO010000428.1 GCA_021785115.1 Chloroflexota bacterium
AGAACGAGTGGGCGACCGGGTGGCCGATGAGGACGACTCGCTTGGTCATGCGCGCACCCTTTCCAGATCGGTGAAGAAGCCCGGATAGGAGACCGCGACTGATGCGGCGTCATCGAGTGCCGTCTCACCCTCCGCGAGGAGCCCGGCCACGGCGAACAGCATCGCGAGGCGGTGATCAGCGTGCGTCTGAACCGGGGCGCCGGCCAGGCCGAACGCCGGCAGGTCCGGCCGCCCCTCGATCGCCAGGTCGTCGCCGTCCACGGCCACGCGCGCACCCAGCGCGGTGAGACCGCCGGCGATCCCCGCGATCCGGTCGCTCTCCTTGCGGCGGAGCTCGCCGGCACCGCGGATGCGGGTGGTCCCGCGCGCGCAGGCGGCCGCGAGGCAGAGGGCGGGGATCTCGTCGATCGCGCGGGCAACGTCGCCCGGCCCCAGGTCGATCGCCCGCAGGTCGCTCGTCGAGACGGTCAGCGTCGCCATCGGCTCGGTCCCGTCGGTCGCCAGCGGCTGCTCGCGGATCTCCGCGCCCATCCGCCGCAGCAGATCGACGACCCAGCGTCGGGTGGGATTGACGCCGACGGTCTCCAGCGTGAGCTCCGCGTCCCGGTGGGCCGCGCCGGCCACCAGCCAGAACGCGGCCGCCGAGATGTCACCCGGGACCCGTTCGTCGCGCGGTTGCACGGTGCCGCCGTCCTCCATTCTGACCACCCATTCGCCGTCTGCCGGCCCCTCCCGAACGTCGATTCCGCGCGCCCGGAGCATGCGCTCCGTGTGATCGCGCGTGGCGACCGCCTCGCGCACCTCCACCATCCCCTCGGCCGACAGCCCGGCGAGCAGGACGGCCGACTTGACCTGCGCGCTGGGGACGAGCGTACGGTGGGCGATCGCCGAGAGCGACGAACGCCCCACGATGGTGAGGGGTGGAAGAGTGTCTGCGGCCCGGGCGTGGAGCGTCGCGCCCATGCGACGCAGCGGCTCGATGATACGGGCCACCGGACGGCCACGCAACGAAGCGTCCCCGTCCAGAACGGCGTACACCGGGGTCCCGGCGAGCACGCCCGACATGAGCCGGAGCGTCGTGCCGGAGTTCCCCGCATCCAGGATACCGGCCGGCTCGTGCCAGCCCTGCCGCCCGGGTGAACGCACCACGCGGTCCACGCGGCCGCCGCCGGCGTGCCCCAGCCGCTCGATGGTCACGCCCAGCGCCGCAAGCACGCCCGCCGTGCTGTTGCAGTCGAGCCCGTCCGAGCCTCCGTACACGTGCGACTCACCCTCCGCCAGCGCGCCGAGGATCAGCGCGCGGTGGGTGATCGACTTGTCGCCGGGCAGGCGGAGGGTCCCGCGCAGTCGCGCCGCCGGGTGCACCACGGTCCTGGACGAGGCGCCGGGGCTGGCGAGCATGACGAACGGTGCCGGATCAGTGCTTGCTCGAGCCGCCGACGCCCAGCGCGGCGGTCTCGAGGACGGGGTCGCGGTGGAGGCCGCCCACCTCCCGGTGGATGGCGCGCAGTGCCGGCATCAGCTCTCGAAACTGGTCGAGCGTCAGCGACTGCTCGCCGTCCGACAGCGCGGTCTCGGGACGTGGATGCACCTCGACCATGATCCCGTCCGCGCCCGCCGCCACGCCGGCCAGCGCCATCGGCTTCACCAGCCAGCGCTTGCCGGTAGCGTGGGACGGGTCGACGATCACCGGCAGGTGCGTGAGGTGGTGGAGCAGCGGGACCGCCGAGATGTCCAGCGTGTTCCGGGTGTACGTCTCGAAGGTGCGGATCCCGCGCTCGCAGAGGATCACGTTGGGGTTGCCGGCCGACACGATGTACTCGGCCGCCATGAGCCACTCCTCGATGGTGGCGCCGTAGCCGCGCTTCAGCATCACCGGGGCATCGATCCTGCCCACCGCCTGCAGCAGCGAGTAGTTCTGCATGTTGCGGGTGCCGATCTGGAGGATGTCGGCGTAGCGGTTCACGGCGTCGACCTGCCCGGGTTCCATGACCTCCGTCACGACCGGCAGCCCGGTCTCGCGGCCGGCCTCCGCGAGGTAGCGGAGCCCTTCCACGCCCAGCCCCTGGAACGAGTAGGGGCTGGTACGCGGCTTGAAGGCACCGCCGCGGAGCACGGTGGCGCCTTCGGCGGCGACGGCCAGGGCGGTCTCCATGAGCTGCTCCCGGCTCTCGATGGAGCACGGCCCGGCCATCACCGTGAGCGACCCATCTCCGATCGTGGCGCTGCCCACGCGAATGACGGTGTCCCGCGGGTGAAACTCCCGGCTGGAGAGCTTGAAGGGCCGCGTGATCGGCGTCACCGACTCCACGCCCGGCAGCGCCGAGAGCCGGTACATGAGGGCCTGCTTGCGCGGGCCCACGTCGCCCACCACGGCGATCACGACCCGGTCAGTCCCCGGGCTCTCGTGGGGGTGCAGCCCTTCGGCGAGGACCTGCGCCTTCACGGCGTTGACCTCCGCCTCGCTCGCCCCCACGGCCATCACGACGAACATCTGACCGACCCTTCCCGGCGCTTCCCGCTGCGGATAAACAAAAAAGCAGAGGTCCGAGACCTCTGCCCACCCGGCACGACCCGGCTCGGGTCTCAGGACCCCCGAGCGGTCATGCCGGGCCGCGGTAAAAGAAGAAGAACGTTCTCACGGTGCGCGAACAGTACGCGAGGTGGCGCGGGGGTGTCAACGAGGGCGGGGCGCAAGGCGGGAGCCGGTGGCTCGGTGAGCGCGCAATGCGACGGCCCCGTGGCTCGGCGTGCGCAATTCGACGATCAGTGAACAGCGGAGGCTTCTCGTGCTGGCGCCTGCGCCAGCGCACCCCCGCGACGACAGACCGGCAATACGGCCCCGCCCGGCCCTCGGTCACGCAGCATGCAACCGCCGTTGGCCTGACGAGCCGTGGCCTGACACGCCCTGGCGTTTGACCATCCGTGGCCCGACTGACACCCGACGAGCCCTGGCGTTCGACGAGCCCGGTTCTGTCAAGCCCTGGCGCCCGATCCCTGTTCACTGATCGTGGAAACGTTGCCGGCGAACACGCAGCCCACCGGACGCCCAGTGCTGTTCATGGATCGTGGAAAGTGGCGCGGGAAGAAGTGCGCGGGAAGTGGCGTGCGGACGGCCACCGGGATGAACTCGGAGGCCGACCCCGTGCGGAACCCTGCGCCAGGGTGCGGCGCGACTCCGTCGGCGGGGATGGGGTGGCCGGAAGGGGCCGGGGCCGGACGCCGCCGTCGACCGGGCGGGCCGAGTGGGGCTACTCTCCCGCTACCGGCTCCTCCAGCCCCGGCCCGCCCGCCGACACGACCCAGTCGGCCAGAGGGGGATCGCATGCAACCCTGGGCCCGTCCGTTCGCCGGCCGTCTCGAGGAGGCGGTCCTGGAGAGCCGCGTGCTCCGCGGCAACCCTCTCGGCGATCCCGCCGATCGCCCGATCTGGGTGTATCTCCCGCCCGGCTACGACGAGTCGCCGGGAAGTCGAGCGGCGGGTACGGTGCGATGGTCACCCCGATGCTCCGTCCCGACCAGTGGGGCGGGCTGGCGACGCACGCCGGGGACGCGCTGTTCGAGGTCTGCTACCTGCCCGAGTTCGGCCAGGCGGCGCGTGTCCTTCGCGACCGTTACCAGGGGTCGTTCGAGCGGTTCTGGGAGGACTTCCGGCGGCGACCGGCGATGTCCCGCCCGGCCGACGGGATCCTGGTGAACCAGTGGGCGATGGCGGCGTGCTACTCGGCCGACCCGGACGGCTCCGTCCGGCTGCCGTTCGATCCGACGACCGGCCGGCTGGTCCCCGACGTGTGGGAGCGCTGGCTCCGCTGGGATCCGGTGCGGATGGTGCCGGCGCACGCCGACGCGGTCCGTTCTCTGCGCGCGATCTACATCGACGCGGGGACCCACGACGAGTACTTCCTGGACCTCGGCGCCGAGGCCTACCGGCAGGCCGTGGCGGACACCGGGGCTTCGGAGCCGTTCTTCGAGTTGTTCGACGCGGGGCACGGGGCGATCGAGTACCGCTCCCGGCGCGATCCGTTATCTGGTCGAGCGGCTCCAGCCGTGACGCTCTCGACCCGCTCGCTCCTGGTCGACGGTGTCCCGTAGAGGGTGCTGCTGGTGGAACCGGAGGGCCGCGCGGCGGGAATCCTGCCGAGCCTGCACGGCAGCCGGTGGCGGGCGCGCGGGCGGTGGGGCATGAGCCAGGCGGGAAGAGGTGGCGCGCCCGGCGAGACTCGAACTCACGGCCTTCAGGTCCGCAACCTGACGCTCTATCCACTGAGCTACGGGCGCGCAGGAACTGGCGGAGAGGGAGGGATTCGAACCCTCGGAGCAGGTTACCCCACTCAACGGTTTAGCAAACCGCCGCACTAGGCCTCTATGCGACCTCTCCGCGTTCGGTGAACCGGTCAGACGATACCGCTTGCAGCCACCTGATGACACCAGAGTGGCGTCAGACGTGGCGTCACGACCCCACCCCCGAACGGCCAACATCGAACCTGTCCACGGCGCGCGAGTGTAGCACGCGGCTGTTGCTTGAGCGCGGAGGAGGGGAGCGGTTCGACGTCTGCGCGGGTCTCCGGGTGAGCGAACATGAGAGTGATTGGGCAACTTGTTGTCATGCCCGCCACCGACGTGCAGCGGCAGTCCCGCGTGCCCGACCGCGTCGTGATCCGTTTGTCCGTGGCCACTGTCGGCATCAGGAGGCAGCAACTGCGGCGGGCCTCGACATCGTCGGGACCGGCCATCCCTCCCACCCCATCGGTGCGGAGGAGGAGTCGCCACGCGGTCCCTATGCCGCTGGTACCATCGAGCCCCGGACGGCTCTCGAACGCCAGTGGACAATCCCACAAGTGGTCCGGCATTTGCCGGGCGATCACGTGAGCGACTGTGCGCGTCTCGACGGTGCCGGCACGGGTTCTTCCGGCCGGATGGATCCATCGTCGCCCGCTCCAATCCGGGTGGGTGCGCGACTGGGCGCGCCTCGCATGAGGCGCCTTGCTCGCTTCTGGGCGGACCGATCGCTGCGCACGAAGGCGCTGGCGGTAGCAGCGATCCCGCTCGCCGCACTCCTCGTGGCGGCGTTGAGCTTCGGCTGGGCACAACGCCAGGAGCAGCAGACCTCCAGCCTCGTCACCCACACGGTCGGGGTGAAGGCGCAGCTCGGGGATGCCCTGACGTTGCTCCTCGACGCAGAGACCGGCGTCCGCGGCTACCTGCTCACCGGCCAGGCGGAGTTTCTCGGACCGTACACGCAGGCGCAATCGAGCTTACCCGCGACGCTCGACCAACTGACGGCGCTCGTTGCCGACAACCCGGCGGAGGAAGCGCGTGCCTCGACCCTGCGCCAGCTCGCCGCCCAATCGCTCGGGCTCCTCGCGCAGCTCCGCGCCGCGGCACCCAACACGGGTGGGGCGCCAGACGTCCTCGGGCCGCTCCTCGCCCAGAGTCGTGCCGCGACGGACGCCGTTCGCGCGCAGGTCGCGGCGATGACCGGCGCGGAGGACGCGTTGCTCGCCGAGCGGCAGACGGCGCTCGATGCCGCGCGGTCGGCGGGTACCCTCGTCGTCGGGGCAAGCTTGCTCGGCGGCCTGGGCGGCGGGCTCCTCGCGGTCCTGCTCTTGAGTGGCGGGATCGTCGAGCGCACCCGTCGACTCGAGCGGGCGGCACATGAGCTCGTGCGAGGCGAGATACCGGGCGAGCTCCCCGCGGGGGCCGACGAGATCGGCCGGCTCGGGGCAACGCTCACCCAGGCTGGGACGCTGCTCGTCCAGCGCGAGCGCGAGCGTGAGTAG
>JAJYGO010000271.1 GCA_021785115.1 Chloroflexota bacterium
CTGGAGCGCGACGCCTTCCACGGAGACTGGAACTACACGCTCATCCCGCGCGAGCGGCTACCACTGTCCGAGGCTGTTGTTTCCTGACGGGCCCTTAGCTCTGGCCAAGGGCGCGATGTCGCAGCCGAGCACCGTGGCACCCCGTTCCCTCGCCCCGACCAAGAGCGCCCCACTGCCCACGAAGGGATCGAGCACCACGTCACCCCGGCCGATGCCCGCCATGCCCGCCAGCTCACGCCCGAGTTGATCAGGTTTCTGCGTCGGATAGCGGCCGGTCGTGCCCGGGCCGACCGCCGGCACCGCGACGAGATCGACGCCAGAGAGCGTCCTCGACCCGGGCAGCAGGCCGACGAGGATGAACTCGGTCTGGTGGCGCAAGCCGCCTCCCAACCCGGGGTACATGCGATCCCAGGTGACGGTTCGGACGCGGGCGAAGCCGGCCCGCTGGAGGGCCCCCAGGGCGTCGTGGAGCCCCTCACCATTGACCATCACGAAGGCCAGCCCGTCCGGGCGTAGCTTGCGCCGGGTGAGCGCCAGGAGCCGGCCGATCTCGACCCAGGAGAGGCCACCTGCGAACCAGTGCTGCAGGTGCGCCCCGCTGCCCCCGCGCCGGTTGACGCTGGTGTAGGCCGGGTCGGTCAGCAGCACGCTGATGCTGCCTGCCGGGATGGCGGCCAGGGCCTGCTGGGCGCGCATCCGATAGAGCCGGGCGCGACCGGCGGGCGGTCGACGCGACTGGGTACGGGTCATGGTGCCTGCTCCTTCCTGTTCGGGCTCGCGATGGGTGGCGGTGTCGGCCCGCTTGGTTCCGGTCGTCTCCGGGCTACCACGGCATCCCTCCCCACGGGTCGCCCGGACAGCCGAACCCCAGCGGTCGCGGTGGGGCTGGTGATGCTGGCGGTGGTGATGGCGGTGCCACCCCACGGATCGCGACCACGATGGCGATGCCCGCGGCCACGGCAATCCCGACCGCGATCGCGGCGTGGACCACGGCCGTTCTCCATCCGGTGTCCTGCCGTGGGGATGCCCCGTCGTGGTCCGGGTGGTCGGGCCTCATCACGGAGGCGGCGAGGTCTACGGCGGAGGGATCACGGGGCGGCAGGCCTCCCGCGATGGGCGCGGTGGTCGCGGTGCTATCACGGGCCGGCAAGGCTCCCGCGATAGGGGCGGCCGGTACGGGCGCGGCAAGGTCTCCAGCGGGCGCGGCAACGGGCGGCAAGGGTCCCGCGACAGCCGCGGCAGGTACGGGCGCGGCAAGGCGGTGCCGTCGGTCGGAATCGGTGACCACGACCCCGGCTTGCCGCAGGCGAACCAGGCGATGCCGGGCGGTCCGTTCGGGGATGCCGAGCTGGGTGGCAAGTGCGGCCGTCGGGAGCGGTCCCGCGGCCAGCTGCCCGCAGATGCGGATATCGGTCGGGTTGGCCGGGGTGTCAGTCATGGCCATGTGCCATGCCCTCCGACGTGTCCGAGGCCAGGAGCCGGGCCAGGGTCGCGGTCCCGATGCCCAGCCGACGCGCGGCCTGGCGACGGGACAGGTGTCCGGCGACCACCTCCGCCCGAACGGCCGGCCAGCGTCGGGCGAAGGCGGGCCGCGCCGTGACCGGCGGTCGGCCGATGCGCTTGCCCTGTCGGGCGGCGTGGCGCATCCCCTCCTTCACCCGATCGGCGATCAGTTCGCGCTCCATCTCGGCGACCGCGGCCAAGATGGTGAAGACCAGGCGGCCGGTGGCGCTGGTGGTATCGAGCTCGGGCTGGGTGAGGGAGGCGAAGCCCACGCCGGCATGCTCCAGATCCCGCAACGTGGCCAGCGCATGCAGCGTCGAGCGGAAGGCGCGGTCGAGCTTCCACACCAGGACCAGGTCGACCTTCCGCTGGGCAGCGTCGGCCAGCAGGCGTGCCCACGCGGTGCGATGGGCGAGATCTCCGGCCGCGGCCTGGTCGACGTACTCCGTGGCCAGCCAGCCCCGGGCGGCAACGTAGGCGCGCAGAGCGTCGAGCTGGAGTTCGGGGTCCTGATCTTTGTCGCGGGTCGAGACGCGGGCGTACAGGGCGACGCGGAGAGGGCGGCCGAGACCCTGAGCGGTCCCGTTCATGATGACGCCCCGTCCTCGGCCTCGGGCTGCCAGGCGGACCGCGGATAGTCGCTCTCGATGTCGACGCCCCAGGCGGCGGCGACCTGGGCGGCATCGGCATAGTCCTCTGGGTCTGGCACCAGCGCCGGGGAGTCGCCGATCCCGGAGCCCGCCCCATGCGATTCGCGATGTAGATCATCGTCACGATCGTCACGGTCGTCTGCGGGATTCTCCGGAGCATCGGTGTTCGTGACGGGTGTGACGATCGTGACGGTCTCCTGCGGGCCGATTCTCCGGATGCTGATCGACCGCACCCCGGTGCCCGGCTCGCGGGCGTCGCAGTCGATCTCGATGCCGATCGCACGGAAGTCAGGGGCGAGGCGCTTCAACTGGCCCGACAGGACGTTGGGCGCAGCGGGCCAGTCCTTCCGCCGGGTGACGGTCTCGCCGGCCATCGACGTGAGCTTTGCCAGGAGTGCCGTCGCGGTACCTTGCCAGTCGGCGGACTTCACCAGGTCCTTGAGGGAAGCGGTGATGCTCGCGGCGTCGAGGGCGAGGTCGTGGGCGTCCAGGCGGTTGCGGTCGTACGCGGCGAGGAACGTGCCCGACTCCCAGCCGAGCGCCGGCTCGGCGGCGGTGATCCAGGTCGCGAGGTCGGCCATCCGCGGCAGACGCGGCGGGCGCACGGTCGGATAACGGCGCATCGCCGTGCTGACAGCATCAAGCAGGCCGCCCAGGATGGCGGGACGGGCTGCCTCGTACGCCGGCCACAACTCCGACTCGAGCCGCCGCTTGGTCTTCGGAATGGGCGGCAGCGTGACGAGCAGACCCCGGTCGAGGAGGTCAGAACGCACGGCCAGCTCGCCGATGCCGTTGATGATGACGGGTCGGGCGGAGTAGAAGAGCTTCTCCTCATCGTCGAGGTAGAGCTGTCGCGTGCCGAACCCGGCGCCGGTGGCGAGCCTCGCCAGGGCGTCGCTGAGCCAATCGGACAGGTGGCTCAGGTTGTCGTAGGCCACGACGTGTGCGTTGGTGGCCGCGATCGCGAGGTCTCGCTCATCGCGTGGCGCCGCCCGATCGGGGCTCGTAGCAGGGTCGACGAGCGCGCGGAGCATGCGGCTGGCGGTGGTCTTCGCCGAACCTTGTTCGCCACCCAGCACCAGCACCGGGTACGGCCCGTTGCGCAGCATGCCCACCAGGAAGCCCACGATGAGGACCCAGCGGTCGTCGTCGCCCTCCAGGTTCAGGAAGGACCGCAGGGCGTCCAGGTGGCCGCCGTGGACCGGTTCGGGGATCCGGGCGAGGCCCTTGGGCCGGCGGAAACGGACCGGGGGATGGACCACGATCTGCCAGCCCTTGGCGGTCACCTCGACGGCCCGCCACGCCTCGTCGCCGAGGTCGAGGTAGATCGCGCCCTTGGTGATCGCGAGCCGCACGAACACGGCTTGCTCGGGCCCCTCGAAACGGGCCACCGCCTCCAGCGTGGTGAGCACGTCCTGCAGGACCTGGGCGCGGACGACCTGGCCGTTGCGGCGCCAGAGCGTGCCGGCCAGCCATGACTTGAAGCCGGAGGAACGCACGGCCCACGTCTCCTGGTGGTCGCCGACCGGTATCGTCGCGTAGGCCGTGGCATCGGGCGCGTGGAAGAGCGGTGCCTCCCGGCCGATCGCGATGAGCTGCTCCGCGGCCGTCGGTCTCGTCACCACAGCGCCTCCTCGGCGAGGACCGCGTCGAGGATCCGGATGGCCTCGGGCAGCCCATCGAACGGCTGGAAGTCGATGAGGCCGTCGTCCGCAGCCGCCACCGCGTTCTCGTAGGCGATGGTGATCTCGTCCAAGGCGGCTTCCAGATCTGCGCGCTG
The DNA here is from genome assembly GCA_021785115.1 of Chloroflexota bacterium. The sequence goes on from JAJYGO010000271.1 coordinate 3,934, forward strand.
GACGACGACCAGATCACGGTCGTCGTCACGCCGGTCCGGCTGTGCCCTGGCACGCACGCTATCGGCCCCGGTCTTCCACTTCGGCCGCACCTCCACGGGTGCGGTCCTCGATCCATCGCTCAAGCGCGAGCCGGTTGACCCGCAGACTCCGGCCGACCCTCACGACGGGGAGCTCGCCAGCCGCGATGAGCTCGTAGACCTTCGATCGGCCGATCCCGAGGAGGTGGGCCACCTCTTCTGCTCGCAGGAGCAGCGCTCCAGTACCGTTCCGCACGTCGTTCATTAGCCTGGCCTCCTTGTCGTCCCGGGCTGTTCCCGGGCGCCTGCGGTCCACGGTGGACGGGAGAGGCAAGGCTGAGATATGATGCGAGCATAATGACAGACGAGTTTCTCAGGTATGACGCGGATCTCTCGCCGATCGGCGATCGGGTGGCGAGCTCGGGGTGGGCGCTCCCGTACCGCGTCCGCCTGGTGAAGGCCGACGCCTCAGGCGTGACCGTGTTCGCCGACGGCACCGTGGCCCACGGAGCCCCGCAGGTGAAGATGGGCCTGGTGATCAACGGTCACGAGGTGGAGAGCCACCAGGTCGTGCTCGATGACGACTACCTGGTCGGCGAGGGCCCCATCGTGGGGGTCGTCGAACCACGGCAGGCCGTGCTTGACGACTTCCTCGGCCTCGCCGCCGATCCGAGCGACGGGGCGATCCTCGACTACGTCCACAAGTACGGGATGCTCGGTCTCCAGCCCAGTGATCGAGGTCCGGCCGGCATGGTCTTCCCCAACCTCCCCTGGGTCGGCGAGCAGGTCGCGCCTTGGATCGGCTACCGCCACGCACCCGGTATCCTTCGGGAGCCCCTCCGGATGTGGCGTCGGGTCATCGCCGAGATCGCCGCCGTCAACACGATCGCGGGCCATCTTCGGCGGGACCAGGTCGTCGAACGTGCCGCGTGGGAACCGCTCGCGGGCATTATCGAGCTGCCCCTCGGTCCAGACGATGCCATCGGCGACACGCCGTGCGCGAGCGCCATGGACTTCCCCGGGCTACCCGTCGTGCCCTGGATCCCGGTCAGCCCAACGACTCTCGCGGGTCAGCGGGAGGCGCTCGCGGCCGTGGTGGGTGCGTGGCTGGCGCTCGGGGCGGTGCGCCCAGCGATCGCGTGGGGCGGACCTGGGCAGGACGAGCCTGTGGTGACGCTGGGGGTCACGACGCTCTTCGGTGGGCTGGTCTTGGAGCTGCTGCTCGCGGTGGGCGGGAAGGCCGGCTTCGCGATCTGTTCGGGATGTGGGACGGCGTATGTTCCGCACCGTCGACCACCGTCTGGGAGCTTCGGCGCGCCTCGCGCCAACTACTGCCCGACCTGCCGAGCGCGTGGGCTCCCACAGCGCGAAGCAGCCAGGCGATGGCGAGACAAGAACCCCGGCTACTACCAAGAGCGCAGACGGGCGGGATCGCGTCAGAACAAGGAGGACGGTTCCTGATGGGACGCCGACGAGCCGGGTGGTTTTCGAACGGCCGCCCCATGCCGAGAGGAGGACCGCGAGATGGCTAGGCGAGGCGCCCACGAGGGCTCGATCCGACAGCGCCCGGACGGGCGCTGGGAGGCTCGCTATCACGGTGCGGATGGCCGGAGTCACAGCCTGTTGTCGAAGACCCGCCGCGAGGTCCAAGAGCGCCTGCGCGCCGCCCTTGTCGCGACGGATCACGGGGTACAGCTCCCCGGCCAGCGCCTAAGGGCCCGTCAGGAAACAACAGCCTCGGACAGTGGTAGCCGCTCGCGCGGGATGAGCGTGTAGTTCCAGTCTCCGTGGAAGGCGTCGCGCTCCAGGTACAGGGCCTCC
>JAJYGO010000074.1 GCA_021785115.1 Chloroflexota bacterium
CGCGCCCGCGCCGGTGCAGCGTGCCGAGGAGGACGGGCGGCTGGCCCGTCAGGCCCTCGAAGTCGACGTAGAGGGCGTCATCGGCCTCGCGCTGCGAGAGGCGCGAGAAGGGCCGCCGGGCCGATCGCCCCCCGTCAGTCATAGTGCGCCACCACCCGGCCGCCGGACCACGCTTCCCGCGTCGAGCGGCAGCCTGGGCAGCGCGACGGGGCGTCGTACCGGAACCGGCCGCCGCACTCGCACGGCTCGAGCGTGGCCTCGGCGAGCGCGTGGTACTCGTCGCGGCCGACCGGCTCGCCCGGGTAGTTGGCCCGGATGTCGCGGTCCATCGCCGCCCGGGCCAGTGCGTATGGCGTCTTGAGGCCCTTCACGAACCGCAGGTGGATGTCGCCCAGGTCCCCGTGCGAGACGGTCGCCGCCTTGCCGCAGCGGTCGCAGTGGAGGCGGTCGAAGAAGAAGCCGCCGCCCTCGCTGACGCGGAAGTCGGTCCCGCAGGCCTCGCAGCGGTACGCGATGACCGATCCCATGGTCGCCTCCCGGGCGCTCGCCCTGACCGTCTCTGGGCCTGCTCGGGGGACGTCCAGACCGGCCTCGTTTCTCGGTCTACCGCGGCGAGTCAAGGGGGCGGCAGCGCAGCTGCCTGTGCGCGCGAATCCTGCGTTCGCGTACGGGCGGGTGCGCACGCGCGACCGTGCCGGGAGCGTCGCCGCCCCGATCGAGGAGGTGGGCCTGCCGCTCCTGCTGGCGAGCTGATCAGGTCAGGCGCGAGGGTGACGCCCTGTTACACCACTCGATGGGACTTGACCGACTCGCCCATGGCATTGCTCATGCAGGGGCGCGGCGGTGCCCTGCGAACAACGCCTGAGGTGTTTCATCCTTACGGTGCCGCGTATCGGTGGGCGAACCTGTACCCGCTCGCCCCCGTGGGCCATTCTGGCAACCCGTCCGGCGCCCTCCGCGAGGCGCAGGACCCGCACGTCGTCGAGCTGCAACGCGCCAAGCTGGACATGATCGGCGCGAGGACGGTGGTCGCCTTCGTGGGGCCGTACTGGTGGCCGGCGGGGTCGGACCCCTTCTTCGCGCCGCTCCGGCGGGCCGGGCGCCCGATGTCGTTCGCCGGGGTCATCGACGGCCGGCGCTGGGTGGTCGGCTGGCACCCGAAGGGCGCGAGCCTGCGCGGGCCTGGGCCGATCGTCGATGCGGAGTTGATCGAGGCTTCCCTCGGCCGGCTCGCCCGGGTGTCCGGCTAGCATTCCATTGGGAAGAGGGGCCAGCCCTGATTCAGACAGCGCCCGTTGGCCGAGCGTCGCGCCCGAGGACGTCTACCGCCCGCGCTCTTGTATCGCCGAGAGCGTGTTGTGCGCTCACCACAGGCCCAGCCGGCGCTCGACAGCTCCGGCGAGCGTTGCGGCTGCCCTGAGCGCCCTGACCCGCGGCCCGCGGCGCGCACGCCTCGCGGTCCTCTCCGTGTCAGCGGCCGGGTGCCGTCCGGTCACATTGATGCCCGTGTCGTCACCCTGCCCGGCGAATAGGCCCGCGTACAGGCACTCGGGCTCGCACGGCCGGCTGTCGAGCTCGATCCTGCCGAGTGCGACGACGTACCGCTGCGCGCCGAAGTCGGCGACACCACCGGGAGCCACAACGAGCGAGAGGAACTGGAGGACTTCGAGGCTGGCGTCCGCAAGGCCGAACGCGAAGACGTTCTCATGACGTCGCGCTGGGTGGTCGTCGGGGAGGCCCTCGATGTAGTCGGGCCGGTCGAGGTAGCCCTCCCTCTCAGCGGACACGAGCCCAGGGTCGTATTGACCGAGGCACTCGAGGCAGCGCCGGCTCGGCGCCGCCGTGTGGGCGCGCCACTCGGCCCCAAGCATCCTGGCACCCGCGGCCGTGCGCACGACGATGCCCCCGTCGATGACCGGGACGAGGTGCGCGTAGGCGATCAGGTTCAGGGCCGCCCGGGCCCAGGGCCGGTCGACGCACGAGAACAGGACGTCACAGTCGAGGGCTGCCCGGAACCCATCCTCCTCTACCACGCTGGACTCGAACTCCTCCACCCTCAGGATGGCCGAGTGCGCCGCTCGCTGCACCCGCCGGCGCGCCGCCTCCACCTTGGACCGGGCGAGCGCCACGTCGGCTCGGGTCGCCCCCAGGGTTCTGTCGTGGTTGACCTCCTGCGCGGAGTCGAAGTCGATGAGCCGGATACGCTCGACGCCGGTGCGCGCCAGAGCCTCCGCCACCACCGACCCAACGCTGCCGAGGCCCACGATGCCCACCCTGAGCCCAGCGAGGCGAGACTGGGCGTCGGGTCCCCACGCCGAGACCGTCCGGACGAGGCTTCCGGGCACGGGCAGGGACCCGCGGCGCGGCGAGAACACGGTCAGGCGCTCGCCCACAACCCGCACCGAGTCGCAGTCGCGCATCCTGTGCATCCTCACCGCCTCGCGGATCCACACGCGGGCGGAGAGCGCGCCGTCGCCCGCCATCGTCATGCCAAGCAGCGGCCTGCCGGTGGCCCCGAAGGCGGCTGGGGCGTGTTCCCGCTCGGCGCCTGCGTCGTCCTCGCTCACGCCCTGCCACCCCTCTCCCCGCGGATGCGAGTGGACGAGCGCCATGCCGGCGCCGGACGAGACCGCCTCGCGCAGCGCACGCGCGAAGTACGCGGGGCTGAACGAGGCGTTGCCGTGCACCGCGCGGTCTCCCGGCAGCGGGAGGATGAGCCGGGAGATCACGGCCGTCGTCCTGTCGCGCCCGGTGCTCGGGTGCCACAGGGCGAAGGCGACGTCCTCCTGGCCGTCTGCGCGGAGCAGGTGAGCACGAAGCTCGGAGTACGGCCCGTCGCCGATCGCCGCGCTCCAGGTCACAGCGTCGCGAAGAGCTGGCGGATGAACGCCATGTAGTCCCGCGCCGTCCGCGTGGTCCTCGCCCAGTTCGGGAATGGCCGGCTCCAGTACTGGAACTCCCCGCCGAAGGGGGAGGCGTGGATGCCGCCGGTCGGGTGCGAACCGCCCGATGCCAGCGCGAACATGGGCGGGGAGACATGGGGCCCGCTCGGCGGCGACGCGGGGTAGTCCGGCGGCAGCACGAAGCCGAGGGTGATCAGCTCGCCCAGGCGCGGTCCCACGGGGACCTCGTACGGCATCCGGACCTTGTCCCCGTCAACCGGGACTGCGTCGTGCCCCATTGCGCGGAGCTCGTCGACGAAGTCTCCTGCTGCCACCTCAGGACACCGTCGTCGGGCCGGTGGACACCGACACCAGCTTGAGCCCCTCGTGGATGTGGATCGGCTGGTCGTTCTTGCCCTCGAGCGAGGTCTGGTGGCGCCCGTCGATCTCGATCAGGTAGTGCGTCGCTGGGTCGAGGCCCGCACGGGCCATGATCTCCGCGGGAGTCAGCTCGTGCTCGGCGACCTCCAGCCGCTCTCCGTCGACGGTGATCGTGAAGGTGTGGATCGCGCTGGTCATGGTCGGCCTCCTTGCCGATACGTCGGCCCGGTCCGGGCCTGATGGAACGAATCTACCCGCCGACCGCGCGCATGTCGAGTTACAAGACAGATTCATTAGGTCCGAAAATCCGACTATGTCGGACTTGCCGACATCCTGCAGCGGTCGGTGTTAGGCTTGCTACGTGCGACCGGCCGAGAAGAGCTTCTACGCGGCCCTCGGGGCCCGGGTCCGCCGGGCGCGCGAGGGCACAAATCGCTCGCAGGCCCTGCTTGCCGAGCTAGTCGGCGTGCCGCGGACGTCGCTCATCCTCATGGAGCGCGGAGACCAGCGGATCGGCGTGTACGTGCTCTCGAGGATGGCGGCTGTCCTGGAGATCCCAGTCGCTGAGCTGCTCGCCGATGAGGAGCACGGGGACGCGCCTGTCCCGGACGCCGCCCGGGTGCCGGGTATGCCGGCCGACGCTTCCGCAGCCGTTCGCGCGTTCGTCTCCAACGTCCGGCAGGCGGCAGTGACCCAGAAGAGGAGGGTGTAGATGAGCGTGCCGCGGGCCCGCATCAAGGCGGAGGTCCAGAGGCTGCTCGCACTGCCCGGGGGGTCTGCCCGCCCGGTCCCTGTCGAGGACCTCGCGTGGCTCGACGGAATCGCCGTCGTCCTCCAGCCGATGGAGGACGACGAGGACATCTCGGGCTTCTACATGCGAAACGGCGATGAGCGTGTGATCGGCGTCAACGCGAGCCACGCGCCCGTGCGGCAGCGCTTCACGATCGCGCACGAGCTGGGCCACGCTCTGCTGGAGCGCCGGGACGGGGTGCACATCGACAGTGCCTTCAAGCTCCGGGACGCAACGAGCTCCCAGGCGGTGGACCCGGAGGAGATCGCCGCGAACGCCTTCGCGGCCGAGCTCCTGATGCCGGAGGACGACGTGCGGGCGGCGGTCTCCGGCGGGATCGACATGATGGACGACGAGGGGGTGCGGCAGATCCGCGACCTCGCCCGTGGCTTCGGAGTGAGCCAGCAGGCGCTGATGTACCGGCTCGTCAACCTCGGTCTGGCCTTCGACGGCAAGGCGGTGTTCTAGCCGCACACGCCGCCTTCCGATCTGCCCCTGAGCACTCCGGCTTCTCAAGAGAATCGCGGTTCCTGTGCGGACAGACGCGAAAGACATCAATGCGCCGGCGTGGGCGCCAGGTGGTCAGATTAAGCCCAGCGTGGCCGTCGATCCAACCGTCTTCGGCTCGCACGACTCGGGAGGGCCGCTCCGCTGCCACTCTAGGTGGCACGGCACGCGCTATGGTTGGCAGTGGTATTCGGCCGCGTAGGCCGCCACCTTGCGGGGGAGGGCACTCGGATCGCCCGGCTCGAAGACCTGACCAGCGGCGCCCTCGTCGCTGGCGTCGTGCCCGACGCCCACGTCACGGTGGTCAACGTCGCCTGGCACGGCTCCGCCGTCGTCACCCTCACCTACCGCGTGGCGGACGGCGCCGTCTCCGAGAAGCTCCTGTACCGCGAGGACGAGCCCAAGCTCTCCCTCGTCGAGGCGGGCCGGCCGTGGTCGTTCGACGGGGACGGCGAGGCGTTCCAGCTCGCGTCCGAGGCGAAGCGGATCAGCCTCGCCTACCTGTTCGACCCGTACGTGGCGGTCTCCACGAGCCTGGTCGAGCCCCTCCCGCACCAGATCACCGCGGTGTACCGCGAGCTGCTCGACCGCCAGCCACTCAGCTTCCTGCTCGCGGACGACCCGGGCGCCGGCAAGACGATCATGACCGGGCTCTACATCCGCGAGCTGCTCGTGCGCGGCGAGCTGCGCCGCTGCCTCGTGGTCGCACCGGGCTCGCTCGTCGAGCAGTGGCAGCAGGAGCTGGCCGAGAAGTTCCACCTCAACTTCACCATCCTGACCAACGGCCTGGCCGAGGGCGCGGCGTCGGGCAACGTGTTCGCCGAGCAGGACCTGCTCATCGCCCGCCTGGACAAGCTCAGCCGCGACGAGGACCTCCAGCTGGCGGTCGAGAACGCGCCCGACTACGACCTGATCGTGTTCGACGAGGCGCACAAGCTCTCGGCCACCCTGTTCGGGGACGAGGTCAAGGAGACGCGACGCCGGAAGCTCGCCGAGCGGATCCGGCACCACAGCCGCAACCTGCTGCTGCTGACCGCCACGCCCCACAACGGCAAGGAGGCCGACTTCGAGCTCTTCATGAGCCTGCTCGACCCCGACCGGTTCGCGGGCCACAAGCGCAAGGCGTCGGAGACGGCCCCGCCGGCGAGCAGGACCGACGGCTTGATGCGGCGCCTGGTCAAGGAGCAGCTCGTCAAGTTC
>JAJYGO010000168.1 GCA_021785115.1 Chloroflexota bacterium
CCTCGTCGATCACCTTGGCGACCTCGTCGGAGTAGTTGCGCTGCTCCCCGATCTCGCGGCCGAGGAACACCAGCTCGTCCCGCTTGCCGAACGACAGCGGGCCGAGCCGGTCGCTCATGCCGAACTCGGTGACCATGCGCCGCGCGAGGTCGGTCGCCTTCTCGATGTCGTTGGACGCCCCGGTCGTGATGTCGCCGAACACGAGCCGCTCGGCGACGTTGCCGCCCAGCAGCCCCGCGATCTTGTCCTCGAACTCCGTCTTGGACTGCAGGTAGCGGTCTTCGGTCGGCAGGGCCATCGTGTAGCCCAGGGCCATGCCGCGGCTGATCACGGTGACCTTGGCGACCGGGTCGCACTTGGGCAGGATCCGCTGCACCACCGCGTGGCCGCCCTCGTGGTACGCGATGATCCGCTTCTCCTCGTCGCTGATGACGCGGCTCTTGCGCTCCGGGCCGGCGACGATGCGCTCGAGGGCCTCGGAGAACTCGTTCATCCCGATGACCTTCTTGTTCCGCCGCGCGGACAGGATCGCCGCCTCGTTGACCAGGTTGGCGAGGTCGGCGCCCGAGAAGCCGGCCGACTGGCGCGCGATCTCGTCCACCGAGACCGTCTTGTCGAGCGGCTTGCCCTTGGTGTGGACCTTGAGGATCGCCGTGCGGCCCTTCATGTCGGGCCGGTCGAGGATGACCTGGCGGTCGAACCGGCCCGGGCGCAGCAGGGCCGGGTCGAGGACGTCCGGCCGGTTGGTGGCCGCGACCACGATCACGTTGGTGTTGGTGTCGAAGCCGTCCATCTCGACCAGGATCTGGTTGAGGGTCTGCTCGCGCTCGTCGTGGCTGCCGCCGAGGCCGGCGCCGCGCTGGCGGCCGACGGCGTCGATCTCGTCCACGAACACGATGCACGGGCTGTTGCGCTTCGCCTGGTCGAACAGGTCGCGCACGCGGCTGGCGCCGACGCCCACGAACATCTCGACGAACTCGGAGCCCGAGATGCTGAAGAAGGGCACGCCCGCCTCGCCGGCGACCGCCCGGGCCATCAGCGTCTTGCCGGTGCCGGGAGGGCCCACCAGGAGCACGCCGCGCGGGATGCGCGCGCCGAGCGAGTTGAACTTCTCCGGGTATTTGAGGAACTCGACGACTTCCTGGAGCTCGGTCTTGGCCTCGTCCACGCCCGCGACGTCCGCGAACGTGACGACGGTCTTGTTGCCCAGGAACATGCGCGCCCGGCTCTTGCCGAAGGACAGGGCCTGGTTGTTGGTGCCCTGGGCCTGGCGCATCATGAAGAAGATGAAGCCGCCGATCACGAGCAGCGGCAGCAGGCCCGTCAGCAGCAGCCCGATCCACGACGTGTCGGGGGTGGGCTTGCGGATGAAGGCGTTGTCGCCCAGGGTCACGTTGCCGGCGGCGGCCGCGGTCATCATGTCCGACGCGACGTTGGTCATGATCGCGTTGGGCACGATGACGCTGTAGGTGCTTTCGCCCGATGCGGCGGTGGGCGTCACCGTCACCGTCTCGCCGTCCTGGACGACGTGGTCGATGCGGCCGGCCTTGACGTCGTTGAGGAACTTGAAGTAGCCGTCCTGGGTTGTCGGGGACGAGGAGTTCAGCCAGGTCACGAGCAGCGCGACCGTGCCCGCCACGAGGACGAGCATCACGATCCCGTTGCGCAGGAATTTCGCGTTCAAACGGAGCGCCTCCGGATGTCGGGGACCGGTGCGAGCCGGCCATCGGCCGAGTATACCGCCGGGTCCCCAGACGGCCTCCGCCGGGGTTGCCTCAGCACTGCCATAGGTACGGCCCAGAGCCGCTCGCGGATGCCCCCGCGCGCGGAGGGCAAAAGGGAACCCGCCCGGGCGCGGACCCGAGCGGGTGATCAGTGCTGGTGGCTGGGGACAGAATCGAACTGTCGACCGGGCGGTTATGAGTCGCCTGCTCTGCCGCTGAGCTACCCAGCCACGGCCGCGGATTGTAGACCAGATGGCCTGCCGCGGTCACGAGCCGTCCGAATGGCCCATTGAGCGGGCACCCGGGAGCGGCCACAATGCCGGCCAGCACAGCCGATGACGGGGAGATCTGGATGACGACCGACAGGCCCGGCTCTGACCCGTCCCAGCCCGGAGCCCAGGGGCCGCGCCCGCCGGAGCCCGTCTGGGCGACGCCGCCACCGCCGTCCTCCCAGCCGTCCGCGTGGGGAGCGTCCGCTCAGGGGCCGGCCCCCCTCCAGCCGCACTGGGGCGACTCGCCGCCGGGACAGCCCGGCTGGAACGCCCCGCCGCCGCCAGGCCAGCCGCCGCAGCAGGGCTGGGGCGCCCCGCCGCCCGCCCGCAGCAGCGGCAACGGCTGCCTCAAGGCCTGCCTGATCGTCGGCCTCCTCCTGGTGGCGCTCGCGATCATCGCGATCATCAGCCTGTTCGCCGTCGGGTCCAGGATCGTGAGCGGGCTGGGCGTCGACTCCAGCGGCAATCTTCGGGACTGCTCTATCGTCTCCGCCTCCCAGGTGCGGACGGCCCTCGGACCCGACGCCCAGGTCGGCCCGCTGTCCGGCCTCGCGAACACGATCGGCGGCGTTGCCCTCGACAAGCGCGTCCTGCCCGACGCAGAGAATTGCTGGATCGGCATCGGCTCCAGTCCCGGCCCCACCCATGCCGACGGCGAGTTCGGCCGCATCGCCAAGTACAGCGGGGCCGACGCAGCATCGCGCTTCGACCAAGCGCGGTCGGCCGCCCAGACCGGCCGCTACTTCGCGACCGACGTGGCGGGTGCCGACCTCCAGGCCTTCTGCACAGGCTGGTCGAACCAGTATCCGGGCACCGGTGCACTCGTGCGCAAGGGCAGCGACCTCGTGTACGTGAGCTTCTTCATCGGCCCGAGCCCGGACCTCAGCACGGCACCGGGCGACAACGGGGTCCGGTATTCAGCGCACGCATGCGCCAGCAGCGTGGCCCTCGCCCAGCTCACGCTGCCCTGAGGCCCCTGCCCGGGGCCTGCCGCGTCAGGATCCCGAGCCGCCGCCGGGGCTCGACGGGTCGCCACCGGGACCGAACAGGAGCCGGATCCACTGCTGGAGCGGGCTGGGCGGGGCCGCCGGCGCGCCCAGGCGCACCCCGGCCGAGCCGGGCGCGTCGGGCGGCAGTGACGGCGCGTTGTCGGCAAGGGTGAACGGGATCTCTCGGGCGGTGCCCATCCGGTAGGCGCGCGCCTGCTGCTCGACGAACGCCTGCCGCTGGATGAGGTCCAGCTCCGACTTCAGGGCCGCCACGTTCGCCGCCAGCGCGGCGTTCGAGGTGCGCATCGCATCGGCCCTCGCAGCGGCCTCACTCGCCTGACCGACCTGGTGCGCGAACAGCAGCAGCACCCAGGCCGCCACCACGGCGCCCAGCAGCAGGGCGATGCGGCGACGGGTCAGCCCGGCCACGGGCAGGTCCGCGAGGCTGACCGAGCCCACCCCGCCGACTGCGGCCGGCGCTGCCGGGAGCGCGGCAGGCCCGCTCTGGGGGCTGGCGTCGGGGGCGGTGTCGGGGTCGTCGGCGCGGGACATCGAAGCGAGGGTAGCTGCGCCGGATTCCGGTGTCAACCGTGGATTGGGGGTCCGTCCGGCCCGACTTCGCGGGTCTGCTCAGCACGCGTCGTGACAGGCGAGGTGTCACGCGCCCTGCGCACCATCGCGTAGACTTCGCAGCAATTCGATCACCTGTTCTGTTTGCACCGGGAGCCGATCATGCGCACCTATGCTCCAGCCCCGACGCTGGCCGTCCTCGAGCGGCTCCTCGACGAGCCGTCGCTCGCCCGCGGCGTCGTGCACCACGAGGTCCGGCCGGCCGTCGAGGCGCGGTTCGCGGAGTGGCCCGCCTGGCTGGACCCGCGCCTGCGCTCCGGGCTGGCGAGGCGGGGCATCGAGCGCCCGTACCTGCACCAGGCAGAGGCCATCGAGGCCGTCCACGCGGGGCGGGACGTCGTGGTCGTGACGCCGACGGCGTCGGGCAAGTCGCTGTGCTACACGGTCCCGGTGCTTCAGGCCCTGGCCGAGGACTCGTCTGCGCGCGCGCTGTTCCTGTTCCCGACCAAGGCGCTCGCCCAGGACCAGGTCGCCGAGGTCGGCGAGCTGGTGCGCGACGCCGGGCTGGAGGTGTCGGCGGCCGCCTACGACGGGGACACCCCGGCGCCCATCCGGTCGGCCATCCGGAAGGCGGGCCAGGTCGTGGTCACCAATCCGGACATGCTCAACTCGGCGATCCTCCCCCACCACACGAAGTGGTTCCAGCTGTTCGAGCAGCTGCGCGTCATCGTCATCGACGAGCTCCACACCTACCGCGGCGTGTTCGGCTCGCACGTCGCCAATGTGCTGCGCCGGCTGCTCCGCCTGTGCGCCCACTACGGCAGCCACCCGGTGATCGTGTGCTGTTCCGCGACGATCGGGAACCCGGTCGAGCTGGCGGAGGCGATCACGGGCCGGCCCGTGGCCCTGGTCGACCGCAACGGCGCGCCGTCCGGCGAGAAGCACCTCGTGCTCGTGGACCCGCCCGTGATCGACGCCGCCACCGGTGCGCGGGGCTCCGCCCTCACGCTCGCGGAGCGGTGGGCGCTGCCGTTCCTCCGGGCCGGACGCCAGACCGTCGTCTTCGGCAGGAGCCGCGTCCAGGTCGAGATCATGCTCAGCAACCTGCGCGAGCGCCTGCGGCTGGACCTCGGGCCACGGAGCCGGCTGCGGGGCTACCGGGGCGGCTATCTGCCGACCGAGCGGCGTGCCGTCGAGCACGGGCTGCGCGAGGGCGAGGTCCTGGGCGTGGTGTCCACCAACGCGCTCGAGCTGGGCGTGGACATCGGGCACCTCGATGTCGCCGTCCTGGCCGGCTACCCCGGGTCCATCGCCGGGACGTGGCAGCAGATGGGCCGCGCCGGCCGGCGGGGCGACGTGAGCGTGGCCGTGCTGGTCGCCTCCCCTGCCCCGGTGGACCAGTACGTCATCCACCACCCGGAGTTCGTGCTCGGCGGCCGGCCCGAGGAGGCCCGGCTGGACCCCGACAACCTCCACGTCCTCCTCGCCCACCTGCGCGCGGCCGCGTTCGAGCTCCCGTTCGAGCCGGGCGAGTGGTTCGGGCCCGGGCCCGCGGACGAGCTGCTCGCGTTCCTGGGCGAGGGCGGCCAGGTGCGCCAGGCCGACGACGGCCGCTGGTACTGGAGCTCGGAGAACTTCCCGGCGTCGGAGATCTCCCTCCGGTCGGCCGCGCCCGAGAACGTCGTCATCATCGACGCGACCCCGGACCGGCCCCGGGTGCTGGGCGAGGTGGACCTGTTCAGCGCGCAGGTCCTGGTCCACGAGCACGCGATCTACATGCACGAGTCGGTGCAGTACCACGTGGACCGGCTCGAGTGGGGCGAGCGCAAGGCGTACGTCCACCGGATCGACGCCGACCACTACACCTACGCGAACCGGGCCGTGACGCTCAAGCCGCTCGACGTGTTCGCGGAGGGCCCGGCGCCAGGCGGACGGCGCGTCCACGGCGAGGTGATGGTCGCCAGCCTCGTGACCCTGTACAAGAAGCTCAAGTTCGGCACCGACGAGAACGTGGGCTGGGGGCCGATCGACCTCCCGGAGATCGAGCTGCAGACCACGGCGTACTGGCTCACGGCGGACGGCGCGACCGCCGGCTGGCGACGGGACGAGCTGGACGTGGCGCTGATCGGCGCGGGGCGCGCGATCCAGGCCGTGGCCGCCGTGCTGCTCATGGTGGACCCCAGG
>JAJYGO010000479.1 GCA_021785115.1 Chloroflexota bacterium
GGAGTCGCACCGCCGGGAGCACCCCGTGCTTCGTCAAGGCGAACCAGAGCGGTGGGACGACCCTGCCCCAAGCCAACTCGGGGTGGGCGAACGAGATCGATCTCGACCTGCAGGCAGCCTCCGCGATCTGCCCCCGGTGCAGCCTGCTGCTGCTGGAGGCCTCGTCGACCACCTTCTCCAACCTCGGGACGGCGGTGACGACGGCGTCGAACATCACGTCCACGTCCGACTCGGCGCATGTGGTCGCGATCAGCAACAGCTACGGCACCACGAGCGACGCCCCCGGAGCCCTCTACCCGGCCTGGGACAACGCGGCCAGGAAGGGCCTCGCCGTGACGGCGTCGTCGGGTGACTGGGGCTACGCCACCTCGTTCCCGGCGTCGGCCACCAACGTCATCGGGGTCGGGGGGACCACGCTCAGCGTCGATGGCTCCGGCGTGCGGTCGAACGAGACCGTCTGGTCGGGCGCAGGAAGCGGCTGCTCGACCTACAACGCCGCCCCGTCCTGGCAGTTCAACGCTACCTGGAAGGCGAGCACGCTGGGGATCTCCAACCCGTGCGGCTCGAAGAAGGCCGTCGCCGATCTCTCGGCCGACGCCGATCCGTACTCCGGCCTCGAGGTCTACACGACGTACAGCGGGAAGACCGGCTGGATGATCTTCGGCGGGACGAGCCTGTCGTCCCCGCTCATCGCGGCGTTGTACGCGATGCAGGGCGGCTACGGCGGGTCCACCCTCGCCGGCGCGTACGCGTGGACGTCGACGACCAGGTACTACGACGTCACGTCCGGTTCGAACGGCACGTGCAGCCCCTCGGTGCTGTGCACCGGCCAATCCGGCTGGGACGGGCCCTCCGGGCTCGGCAGCATCCTCGTGGAGACGGCGCCGCCCGAGCTCACCTCGATCGCCGTCTCGCCGTCGAGCGCGACGGTCCTCACCGGCGGGACGCAGCGGTTCACGGCGGCCGGTGCTGACCAGTACGGCCAGCCCTACACGCTGACCGGCGTCAGCTGGAGCGTCGACCCAGCCGCCGGCACGATCAACACCTCGGGCCTGTTCACGGCCGGCGCCACCTCGGGTGGCCCGTACACGGTCAGGGCCACGTCGGGGAGCGTGAGCGGCACGGCCTACGTCACCGTGACCGCGCCGGTCCCCGCGAGCTTCACGCTCTCGGCCAGCCCGTCGTCGCGGACGATCAAGCCCGGCCGGTCCACGAGCTACACGATCTCGATCACGCGCTCGAGCGGGTTCACCGGCGAGGTGACCTTGACGATCGCTGTCAGTGACAGCCCGTCCGACGTCCTCGGCACGTTCTCGCCGAACCCCGCGACCGGCACGAGCGCGAAGCTGACCATCACGACGACCAGCCAGAGTCCGGGCGGCACGTACACCCTGACGATCACCGGCACCAGCGGTGGCCTCAGCGCCACGACCACCGCCACGCTCACGCTGCGCTGACCGTCGGTCGCGCCAGGATCGCCGGGCTGACACGCAGAAGGAGGCGAGTCTGATCGAGCAGGATCCGTGGGACGCGCTGCTGGCGGAGATCCGCGGCCAGTGCCGCGCCGTCGGCTGGTGGGCCGGCGAGGCGCGTCGGCTCCGCGACGCGGTGGGTGCCCGGCGGATGAGCCCCCCGGTGGCCGCTCGCATCGCCGAGCGGCTTGCGGGGGCCGGTTACGAGCTCGACGGGGAGATCCGGCTCGAGAGCGATGAGCCCATCGTGGTACCCGCCGGCGCCCGTGCCCTGGCGGCCAGCCTCGAGGCCGTGCTGGAGGACGTGCGCGCCTTCGACGCGGCGATCCCGCCGGGCCTGGCGTGGCGGGACGTGCTCATCGCGCGGGGTGCCGCCGGCCGGTACCTCGAACGGGCGCGGCATGCGCCCGTCGGCGGACCGCGGGGGAGGGAGCAGCGCGTTCCCTGAACGCGGAGATCGCCTCACCGGTCGTGTCGCGCAAGCTGGCACGGTCCGGGTGGCGACCGGGGCGGCAGCGCGCCCGGCCACGCGCCGCGGACCGGACGCGTAGCGGCCCCCGCCCGCCCCTCGCTCAGCGCAGCTGGGCCAGCAGCTCCCCCGTCCCGATGAGCACCACGTGGTGGCGCGCCCGGCTCGACCCCACGTAGAGGAGCTGGCGCAGGCGGGGGTCGTCGGCCCACAGCTCGACCAGGACGACGCACGGCCAGTCGAGGCCCTTGGCGCGGTGGATGGTGTCGCACAGGATGGTGTCGGAGGGCTGCGGTGCGACCGCCTCGGCGGCCAGCCCGAGCGGGTGCCCGGCATCGTCGACGTGCCCGTTCCAGAGCACCTCGTCGCCGAGGGTGCGCCGCTGCCAGTCAGGAATCGACCTGGACCAGAAGATATGCTTCAGTGTGGTTCGATCGGCTCCACGGGCGCGGCGCACTGTCCGTCACGGGCCTGCACTTTGGCGCCGCTGGACGACCCCCCGGCGGAGCGGGGGTTGTCCATGAACCAGGTGCTCCTGACAGGCCGTGTCACCCGGGAACACGGCCTTCGCAGGACTCCGAGAGGCGAGTCGGTCGCGCAGTTCACGATCGCGACGCACGACCACCGGTCCGGGTCGGAGAAGGCGGAGTACCAGGGGGTTCGCCACCTTGCCCCGCCAGCGCCCTCTGATGTGGTATGGTGTTCCACGAATTGGCCTTGTTCCGCAAGGAGTGGAACAGCGCACATGGCTGGAACAGTGGAGGACCTTCTCGCGCCATCGAGCGAACGCGAGCTCCTCGGTTCGCTCGAGAAGCTACTAATCGACAGACTGCCAGATGGCTGGTCGATCGCTATCGAGCGCGAGCCCCGAGGCCAGACCCCGAGCGAATGGCGGCCCGATGCGTTCATTGCCGTCCAGGCCCCCAACAGGGCGCGAGCGCGTTTGGCCGTCGAAGCACGCGCAAGCCTCTACCCGCGCGACACGTACGCGTTGTCGAGCGAGCTCGGCTCGCTGTGGCTGCGTCCGCCGGTCCCGAAGGGCCGAGTGGCAACCTTCCCAGGGGTCGATGGCGTGCTTGTACTGAGCCGCTTCCTAACGGCGAGGACTCGCACGATGCTGGACAAACTCGGGTTCTCGTACGCGGATGCCACCGGCAACCTGCGCATCGCGACGCGCGTGCCGCCGATCTTCATCGAGCTCTGCGGAGCGGAATCGAACCCGTGGGCTGAGGATCGGCCGCTGCGATCGCTGCGAGGACCGGCGTCCGCTCGAGTCGTCCGCGCTCTGCTGGACTTCAGGCCGCCATATCCGCTCCGTCTGCTGGCCGAGACGGCCGAATTGCCCCTCGGAAGTGCGTCGCGGGTCGTCGCCTTCCTCGTGAGCGAGGCGCTCGTCGAGCGAAGCGGACGCGGACCGATCGAGAGCGTCGACTGGAAGGCGCTCCTGCGGCGATGGACGCAGGACTACTCACTCCTGAAAACCAACAGATCGCGGTTCTTCCTCGAACCTCGGGGCCCGCGGGCCTTGGAGGCTCGCCTTCGAGAGTTGGATGCTCCGTACGCCGCGACGGGGAGCCTTGCTGCAGCACGCCGAGCCGAGGCCGCCCCGGCGGCGCTCGCCGCCGTGTACGTGCCGAACATTGACAAGGCGGCGAGTCGCCTCGGGTTGCGCGACGCACCGAGCGGCGGCAACGCGGTGCTACTCGAGCCCCTCGCTGACGTTGTATTCGAGCGGACCTGGGATCAGGACGGCATCACGTACGCGGCCCTGCCACAGGTCGCCGCGGATCTGTTGACCAGCCCCGGCCGCGGCCCGGCGGAGGCCGAGGCGCTTGTCCAGTGGATGGAGGACAACCAGGATGCCTGGCGGGTCTCCCTGCGCATGCGAGGCAAGACCTAATGGCTTGGCCGGTCGTCTACTACCGAGCCTCGGACCGGTCCGAGCCGGTGAACGATGAGATCGACCGCCTGCCACCCAGGGCACAAGTCGCCATCGACAACCAGATCGAGCGGCTCGGCCTCTTCGGTCCGAACCTCGGCTTCCCGTACACCAGCCAGATCGAAGGTGAGCTCCGCGAACTGCGGTGTCACCTCGGCGATGACCTCTACCGGATCCTCTATCGGCGCTCGCGGAACCTGTTCGTGCTCCTGCACTTCATCGAGAAGCGGACGGACAAGGTACCCGCCGAGGATATTCGAATCGCCCAAGCTCGCTGGGACGAGTTTGTCCGGCGGATGAACGAGCGTCCGCGTCGACCGCCACGTGCGGCAGGCCACGATGCTCCTTGACGAACTTCTCAATAGTGGTAATCTCACGCCGACACCTACCGCATGAGAACAGCCACCGTGACAGCTAAGCAGGAGTGGGTAAGCCCCGTCGGCAGCACCAGTCGCACAGCGAGGCGACGTCGCGCGGGACGGAGTGCGGAGTATCGGGCCGAGCAAGAGCGACTGGCCCCGTACGAGGCATTGGCGAGGATGGTCATCGCTCGTCGGATCCGATATAGCCTGACCCAGGAGCAGCTGGCCGATCGGATGAGCACGAGTGTCTCGGCGATCAGCCGGCTCGAGAGTGGTCAGCACCGCCCGAACGTTGAGACCCTCGAGAAGTTGGGCCTGGCATTCGGGGAACGGTTCGTCTTCGGATTCGAGGATCAGGCCGGCGAGCGCGAGCTCGCGGGTGTCGGGCGCTGATTCGTCCAGGTTTGCTGTCAGGCCGGGCTGCGCCAGACTCAGCCGCGCTGCTCGCTGGCAGCCAGGAACGCGGCTGCGGCCGCCCTCACCGTGTATGCGATGTGGGCGGCCGCTACCCGGGATGCGCGCGCGTCTAGCTCGGTTTCGAATGCCTCACCAGAGCGGCGACTCTGCGCGAGGCCGAGCCACACCGCCCTCGGGACCAGCTCCCCGGGCTCCTCAAGCAATTCAGAAATGCGCGCCTGCCGCAGCTCGGGGGCGACGTCAACCGTGGCAGCCCCAAGGGCGTTCCCGGCAGCCGCTCGGACGAACGGGTCCGGGTCGTGGGACAGGCCAATCAGGACTGCCGCAAGGGTCGAAGAGTCCAGGCTCCCGCGAATAACGCCAAGGGACCGGATGGCCTGTAGGCGCGCCTCTTGACTCGGTGAGTGCGCGAGCCGCAGGAGATGGCTCAGGGCCACGCTCGTGCTGACGTCACCAAACACGGCTTCCAGCTGAAGATTCACTCCGAGGAGATCGGCCTGCGTGCCAAAGATTGGCATACCGATCTGAGCCGCGGGCAGGCCGGCGGCGAGCCGTCGCCGGTGCCTAGACGGGACCTCTCCTGGCTCGGCGATGAAAGGCACAACGGTCGCTATTCGTTCGTCGAGTGACACCTTGGGGTCCATCGCGAAATCAAGGGCTTCATCGAACAGGCCGCGACGCCGGCTAGTTAGCGCGAGCCGACCCAGGAGCCCGCCAACCCTGATGAGTCCCATCGTGTACCGACCCGCGGACGCCTCACGCCGCATCGACTGAGCGAGATCAATGACCGCATTCTCGACAGCTTGCCGATCGTCGGAACGCAGCGAGCCACGACGCAGCAGCAGGGAGACGAGATACAGAGACCGCGTCTCGCGAAACGCGGCCAGGGCGACCCTTGAGATTGCGATGGGATGGAGCGACATCAACTCATGGGCGGCGGCCATCGCTGGGAACACGTGATCATCGCGCGCGCCGAGGTTGTCTTGTACATACCCAAGCCAAAGGCGGACTTCGGTCCGGCCGAGGCGTTCCCAATCGAGGCTGTGCAGCACCCGC
>JAJYGO010000454.1 GCA_021785115.1 Chloroflexota bacterium
CCGGCGCCCGGCCGGGATCGCACCGCATCGTCAGCGTCGAGACAACGGAAGAGGCCGAGAGGCGAGGTCTGGTCCTCGCCCTGCCCGCGCGCATCGAGGTAACTTTGGTGGGCGATACTGGGAAACCGCCCATGAAAGTGACCTCACCCGTCGTGGTCCGCGGACACGGTCAGCGACCGGCGAGAACCCGTCATCGAGCGAGCAAGACGATGATCCCCATCAAGGTCTTCCATGGCCACGACGCCGCTGAGTGCCGGATGGAGCCGGAGCCGGCGCAGCCCGGAGGAACTGATGCCCCGACACCTCCTACTCCTCTCGTGTCACGGTCAGGATCGTCTATCGCTGCCCGGAATGCACGGCCATCGTCGTCGTCCGACACGATGTCACAGAGATCACTCAAGACCTCGTAGTTGACCCGGTCGGCGTGACCAGCGCCGCCTGATTCCAAGGCCCAGAGTCTCCATCAGACTCAGGGTGGTTCAATGCCGCGCGCCTCGCGGCCTTCCTCGATGCCGCGATGGAGGCAGCATCGTCCGAGCAGCTCAAAGACCTGGTCCGGAGGGACATCACGCGGGTGACGACCGTAGATCGCGCCGTTGTCTCGGTGGACTGCGTGCCGGCGGCGGCTTCCACGGCTCTTCGCACCGCCGCCGACCCTGTGTAGTGCGCCCCTGGACGGACTCGCGGGCGCGGAGAGCAAATCGGTCGATCCGCTCGCCTGGTACGCGAACGCCTCCTGACGAGCGAGTGCGGTTCGGTCCGTGGCCCACCTCGGCGACCGCGGGACGCCAGGAATGGCGGGCTCCGGTCACCTTCCCGCGCCAACGCCGGTCTCCCACACCCTGAAACCAAGACTGGTCAGTAGCAGGAACCGGGCGAGTGCTTGCACGTTCACGACGTCGTAGGGCGTGAGTGACCGAGTGACATCCCGCGCGCCGTGGGCGGCTACTCGATCGCGAAGGTAGTCGGCATGCGCGATGGCGTCGACAACCGGAAGTCGCCGATCTCGCACCGATCCGCCGGTCCAACTGGCCGGTGTGCCGTTCGGAAGTGGCCTCCTCCGTTCGATACGGCGGCTCGGCCCACGGACCAACCACAGCACTGTGTCCGCCGGGTCTACATGCTGGGCGGCCAGGCGTTGCTCCAGGTCGCGAAGTACAACTGGGTTCCATACCCCACCGAGCCGGCTTGGTCTGCCCGGACCGGCGGGCACTGCCAAGCCGAGGTCTTCTACGACAGCGAATGCGGCGACAAGCGTCTGCGCGAGTAGGACATGATCGTCCGGGTGTCGTGACACGCCGTGGTAGGTCCGGTAGTTGGGATGCATGTCCATGTGGTGGACGCTGAACAGCCCGAGGCTGAACTTGTACCGTGCTACGGCATGGGCCCAACGCCGCCTGCGCGACGCCCTGGCGGCAATGGCACACGCTGTCGGGATCCCTGACTGCGAGAGCAGCTGCTCCTCGCCGAGCGCTGTCCGAGCCGCTGGCTCCATCCAGGCCGGCTCTGCCTCGTTGTAGGCGATCGGGTAAAACGCCCATAGGTCCGGGTCGCCGTTCATCAACACACGCGATCCGTTGATGAGGTCAACGGCTCGCTGCGCGGCGGCCCACGATCCAGCGTAGAGGTCCACGGCGCGCCCGCCGACTATCGACACCCGACCGGCATCATCGTCAGCTTGGCGCAGCACGGCGCTCCAGCCGGCCCCGTTGAAGCGACCGGCGTGCTCCTCCCCGGGAAGGGCCACGAACGGGGTGCGGAACCTCTCCATGCGCCGAATGACCCCCCCGGTCGAAGGAGTTGCCGCCTACAACCGCGGGTCCCCGGGCTCGCTGTCGAGGGCGAGCCCCGAGAAACGCGCACTCGTGGACGCGCCGCAGCGGCTCGCCGCGGACGAACCGCTCCGCACTAACGAGCAGGCCTTCATCGCCCCAGAGCGCCTGCTCCCACCGCCTCGGGCGCCTAGCCACATCTCGGTCACCGACTCATGGTAGCGGGGCAAGACGGCTATTGCCGCTGGTCAGGAACGCGGCGACCTCCGACGCCTGCCGGCGCGGTCCGCCGGCTTCGATGGGTACGCCTGAAGGTCTGCCAGGGCTGCTCGGACGGCCTCGACCGTGGCCTTGGTCATGACCAGGGTCATCTGGTCGGAGGCAGTCACGATGCCGTGGCTGACGCCGGCCGTGGGGTGCGCGGCGGCAACTGGCCGGAGCTCGGCTGTCGCCCCGAGCGCCCACTCCTTGCCGTGCGCGACGCCGCTCGCCAGGCGGAACAAGCGCTCGTGGCCGTACTTCATCATCAGCGAGGTCGTGTCCGCATACCCGACAGTCCTGACGCCCGCCGCCTCCCGCAGCCTCTCTGCCTCGTCGGGATCGGGCGAATCCAGCTGGGCCAGCCGCTCGGCGGCACTCATGCCTTGGGTTCGCGCCGGCAGGGCGCCTGTCTCCCGCGAGGCCTCGAAACTCGCACGTTCAAGCTGGTCGTCACGTCTCGCCGCGTAGCCCCGTCCGACCCGGATCCCGGCGCTGCACCTCGCCTCGAGGTGCCACCGGCACCGGGCGGCATTCTCTAGCGAGCCGCGGAGGAGCGTGAGGTGGGCCCCGATCGGCAGCATCAGCTCGACCGAGACTGGGGCCGAGAGCGCGCACTTGACCGAGATCGTGGGCCCGCGGACGAGCAGCCGCCAGGTGTCTAAGTGGTCGATCGCGGTGCTGAGCGCCTGCCCGGCGTACATGCGGACGAACCGGCCGTCCGGAAGGGCGCCATCGGCCGCCGCAAGGGAACCCGGGATGACTGGGGCCAGCAGCGCGGCCTCGAGGGCGCCCCACAGGTCGTCTACACCGTCGAGTAGGCGGCGGAGCTCCGCGACGATTGCGGTGTCCATCGTCTCGCTGTCGCGCCCGCTCATGATGGGATGCTACCCGTCACACTCACCGACGGGACCGACGCATCGCCGCCGGCCTCGCCCGACCGGTTTCCGGTCACCTCGAGGGTGACACCTCAGGGTTTCTGGCGCCTCTCGAGGGTCGGCCGCGGCGACCGCGGCTCGTCCACCAGCCCGGGCCGCGCCGAGCCGAGTAGCGAGGGCAAGCGCGCCTCCAGAGGCGATCCCGGGCGGCAGGCGACCCTGTCGATTCCGCCGCCTGCCTGGACGCGGTTCAGCCACTCGACCATCGGCGGGTCGATCTTCGCGTACGACGAGGTCCGCCCGAGGGCGATCGCCGCGCCGGGACCGACGGGCATCCAGACCGAGCCGGCGTCGGTCAGCGGCACCCGGGCGAACGGCCCCGACCGGAGCCCGTCCTTCGAGACCGTCTTGGCGGGCGAGTCCCCGATGAGCAGCTCCTCGCCCGGAGAGGCAATGAGCACCTCCACGCCGGAATCCCTGAAGCTGGAGCGCGCGATCTCGAACAGCTCGAGCATGCGGTCGGCCCGGTAGGACGAGGACTCGATGCCGGCAACCGACTCGTCGTAGATCCGCTCGGCGATGCGGCGGGCCTCGCGGCGCCGCTCCCCGCTCGTCGGGCGCAGGCCGTGGTGCGCCTGGCGGTAGGAGAACTCCACCCGCGGGTCGCCCTCGAGCCGACGCGCCAGCTCCTCGATGCCGCGAACCCGGGCCAGTCGGAAGACGTCGTCGTGGAGCCTGATAAGGTCGGCCGACCGCGCCCAGTGCATGGCGACGCAGTCGCGGAGGACCGCCACCGTGGCGGGGTCGAGTGGCCCGCCGGCGTCGATGACGGCGAGGGCTCCGGGGAGGGCGTCCTCGACCTCTCGCCAAGCCCGCTCGAACGCGTCCGCGTCGGTCGGGCTGAGCCGCCCGGTGTACCCGAACCCGTCTGGCCCGAGGCCCGTGCGGCGCCTGCCCGTCGCGATGTCGAACACCGCGAGCAGGCCTCCCGAGTCGGCGAAGCGCCTCGAGATGACGCGGCTGACCAGGTGGGGCTCCTCGACGGGCATGCCGCCAATCATGCCCCACGCGTCGGTGGCCCCCGCGAGACGCGGTTCAAGTGGGGGAGACATCAATGCGCCGGAATACCGCGCCAAGATGCAGGCCCCGCCATGACCCGCAGCGGTGAGTCGGTCGTGCTCGCGATGCTCAGCGCAGTGCCCGTCAGTCCGGCGTTCCAACCCATTCCCATCGTCCGCTAATATCAGCCGGCCTCCTTCCGACAGACACGGACCAGCGTTCCCGCAGTGATCATCGGGCTCCACCCATCGGCTGCTACCAGCCGGCTGCGTCCGGGCCGTGGGGGCTCCAGCCGCGGAGGTAGGGCTTGAGGTCGTCCGGCTTGGGCTCCGGGATCACCGCCAGGAGGCGGTCGGGGTTCTTGACCGGGTCGAGCTCATCCAGCCTGCGCTCCGCGAAATCGAGGTGCGCCTCGAGGTCGCTGCGCTCCGGGCCCTCGACCCTGCTGACGGCATCCCTCGCGGCGGCCAGGAACTCGCGGTGGCGCCTGAGGGCGTCCCAGTCGTTCGACCGCTGCGCGAACGCGTCCCAGCGGGCCTGCTTGTCGTACCGGGCCCTGGCCTCGGTCATCGCCGTTTCCCACCGGCGCCGGCGGTCGGCCGCCTCCAGTTCGCGCTCCTGTTCCCGCAGCTCGGCCTCCAGGCGGTGGATCTCGATCTTGCGGAATATCCGCGGCAGCCGTTCCTCGAGGGTGATCGTCGTGGAGTCCCGGAACCGGTCGCCGCTATACCCCATGCCGGGCCCCTCGACGACGATCTCGAGCTCGCCCGTGCTCACGAACTCCGTGTCGCGCCGGTCGAGCCACGCCGCGCGGTTGGAGCGCCGGCCCCAGGGGCGGGGCTCCACCCGCTGGTCGCTGGGCGCGGACAGCTCGCGGATCCGGACGGAGTAGAGGCCGGCGGCCGCGCGTAGGACCAGGTGCGCGCGCCCCACCTCCCGGTCCCGGTACGTGTCGAGGTGCCACGTCACCTGCTTCGGCGCAAGCGGATCGATGCCCCGATGCCTCATCCGCGAGTGCCTGGAGGATGCGGGCGGCGCGAACGACGTGCTCCCCGCTCACCATCTGCCGGTCCCGGTCGGTGAGGAACGCCTTCACCGCCGGGTGGTACCGACCGACGTGCCCCGGGACCGGCACCGGCACGAGGTCGACCAGGTCATCGAAGTGCCGAACGAGCACGACCTCGTACCGCGGGCTGCTCCAGGAGCCGGCGTTCTTGACCTCGAGGCGCCAGCCCTTGGGGCGCTCGGGTGATTGGCGGGTAGCCCGCACGAGCTCCTCGTGGGCCATCTTGACTTCGTGGGTGTCGCCGACGACCAGCGCGCCGCCGGCGGCGAGCACGCGCCGGATCAGGTCCTCTGCCTCGCCGCGCACGCCGTGGCCAGAGGCTGCCTCCTTGGGCTGCTTCTCCAGCCACGCGCGGCCGGCCTTGGTGATCGAGGCTGTCCACGACGCCCCGTGACCCGTTGCGACAACGAGTCCGCGCCGATGCAGTGCGCGGGCCGTGATCCGGCGGCTGTAGCCAGCCTCGGAGCCGCCGCCCGAGCAGCCGTCCCTGATCCACTCGAGCACGCCTATCTGCTTCTCGGTCAGCGACGCTGCGTTCCTTCCCATCGGCCACCTTAGCTTGCGATTAAACCCTTGCGGCCGTCCTCAACCCCACTCCTCGGCTGACTCGGCGATCTCGAGCGAGAGCGCCTCGAGCTCGTTCGTGAGGGTCCGG
>JAJYGO010000055.1 GCA_021785115.1 Chloroflexota bacterium
CTCCTCCTGCAGGCGCATGCCGACGGCCACGTTCGCGGGCGGGTGCTCGTCCAGACCGCGGAGGAAGCTCGGGACGACGAAGGAGACTTGGGGAAGCCGGCCCAGCCGGAGGTCCCGGAGGTAGTCGTCCTTGCTCGCGCGGGTGCGCGGATCGTGGGCCCAGCGTCGCCAGAACACGAAGACGTTGTCGCTCTCCCCGGAGGTCACCGGGTCCCAGCCGAGGTTGTAGACGCGCCAGCTCACCCCGGCCGCCTCGAGCAGGTCGAGGATCGTCGGGTGATCGAAGACCCCGTAGCCCCACACGTCGTTCGTCGTGATGCCCCCGCAGGTCCCGGACGCGAGCGCGAAGCGGTTCGGATAGGTCGGGCCCATGACCGAGCAGAAGTAGTTCACGCAGAGCGTGAACTCGCGGAACAGGCCGTAGTAGAAGGGCAGGTCCGCTGCGGTGTAGTAGCCCATGCAGCCGCGGCCATCGGTCCTCGCGAAGCCGTCCATGGCCCCTCCGTGGAACTCGGCGTGCATGGCCGCCCACGAATGCCCGATGTCCGGCGTGGACAGGCTCGTCAGGTGGTAGGGGGCGAGGGATCCGCCACCTTCGGTCGGTTGCGAGTAGCCGGAGGGGACGCCGTGGGTCCCAACGAACGGGGCGAACCCGTAGTAGTGGTCGAAGGATCGGTTCTCCTGGCAGTCGACGACGATGTGCTCGATCGGGGTTCGGGCCAAGGCGCGCCGCGCCGGCCGGGCGGTGCCGCATCCCGCGAGCAGGGGTCCGGCGAGGCCCGCCGCGGCGAGGCGGCCCGCACGCCTCAGGAAGGTGCGCCGGTCTGTCGAGCGCTCGAGCACCGAACGCATCCCGTGGGTGTCCGGCTGCGGCGACCCCGGCCCCCGGGCGTCGCGGACTGCTTGAACCCCACCCGGATGCTCCATCACCCGTGATGGTCGCACGCGCTGTCTCGCCAGGGCGCGTGAGCCGATCGAGGTTCCGGGGGCATGGAGGCCCGTGGACAGGAGAGCAGCGATCCGTACAAGGTGGCCATCGATCGTGTGACTCTTCTCCCGGCGGCACACGGAGTTCCTCAACCGCCTCGGCTCGTCGCCGGCGAGGGGCTCATCACGGATCTCATCGATCCTCGAACTCCGCGAGGTCGAGCTCGGAGAGGCGCTCGGGGTCGGCGAGGACGTCAATCTCGATGATCTTGCCGCCCGCCACCGTGAAGCCGAGCACCGAAGCTGGTCGCCCGCCCGGGGCCGCGACAATCCCCGCCGTTCCGTTCACGAGCACCGGTCGCGCGAACGGGCCGAGTCGCTGGGCGAACGCGACTGCCTGTTCGGCCACCGCCGATGCGCCGCGAATGACCCGGGAGGCGCCGGGAGGGACTGCGCCGGCATCGGCTCGGAGCACGACGTCGGGGTCGAGCGCGGCGAGCAGCGCGTCGAAGTCGCCGCCGCGCGCGGCCGCGAGGAAGGCGTCGACGACCTCCCGCTGTCTGGGGAGATCAGCGTCGGGAACCGGCGCCGCCCCCTTGACGCGGCGTCGGGCCCGGCTCGCGAGCTGCCGGGCCGCCGCCGGAGAGCGCCCCACGATGCGGGCGATCTCGCCGAAGGGCACATCGAACATGTCGTGCAGCACGAAGGCGAGGCGCTCGGGGGGACCGAGCGTTTGCAGGACCACGAGCAGGGCGAGCCCCACCGAGTCGGCAAGGAGCGCTTCCTCCTCGGGGCCCAAGCCGTCCGCCCGGCTGACGATGGGATCGGGTAGGTGTGCCTCCAGGGGCTCCTCCCGCCGCGACCTGCGCGAGGCCAGCATGTTGAGGCACACGCGCGCCACCACCGTCGTGAGCCACCCGCCCAAGTTCTCGATGCCACTCGCGTCCTGACGAGTCAGCCGGAGCCAGGCCTCCTGGACGGCATCGTCCGCCTCGGCGAGCGAGCCGAGCATCCTGTAGGCGACGGCCCGCAGCCGAACCCGGTGCTGCTCGAAGCGCTCCGCCAGCCAGTCGTCCTGGTCCATCGGTCACATCCCCTCGGCACGCCCGGTCATCGCAGTGACCGGGGAAACCGGCCCGATGTGACGAGGAGGCGGGACATGGCCCGCATCTCGCTCGATCCCCCCGAAACCTTGCCGTACCGGATCGGCCGGTGGTTCCTTCGGCGAAGGTTCGGGGAGGTGCTCGACCCCTACCGCGCCCAGGGTCACAACATGCCGGTTGCCCACGCGTTCGGCAAGCTGGAGCAAGGCGCGGCGAAGTGGAGGAGGCTGGACCCGAGGCTCCGGGACCTGGCCGACCTGGCGGCGGCCGTCAAGATCGGGTGCCCCTGGTGCATGGACTTCGGGTACTGGATCCTTCAGGGGCACGGGATACCCGGCGAGAAGATCGAGGCGGCGCCGCATTGGCGGGAGAGCGAGCTGTTCGATCCGTCGGAGCGGCTGGTCATGGAGTACGCCGAGGCGATGACCGAGACGCCGCCGGGCGTCGGCGACGACCTCGTGAAGCGGCTACTCGAGCACCTCGACGAGGCGGAGCTGGTCGAGCTCACCGCCATCGTCTGCCTCGAGAACGCCCGGTCGCGGTTCAACTCCGCGCTCGGAATGACCCCCCAGGGATTCAGGGACCGCTGCGAGATCCCGCCGGGGTGATGAGGGAGGATGCCTCGACGATGAGCCTCCTCGTCCGCAACCTCCTGTTCACCGTCGTCGTGCCCGGGCTGGGGGGAGCCGGGGTCCCTTGGTGGATTCTGACGCGCTCTGGCGGCACGGCCGCTCCGAGGGCATGGCCCGCCGTCGCCGTCATCGCGAGCGGCGTGGCCCTGTACGTCTGGTGCATCCGGCTCTTCGCTGCGGTCGGGCGAGGCACGCCCGGACCGTGGGACGCTCCTCGGCGCTTCGTCGCCGTCGGCCCCTACCGGTGGGTGCGCAATCCCATCTACGTCGCCGCTCTGCTTGTCGTCGCTGGCGAGGCGTGGTTGTTCCTCTCGCTGCCGCTCCTCGCCTACGCGGGGGCGATGGCCCTCTTCTTCCACCTGTTCGTGATCGGCTACGAGGAGCGGGCGCTGCATCGCCGCTTCGGAGACGCCTACGTGGAGTACCGCCGGACGGTTCCGCGCTGGATCCCGCGCCCGCAACGAGGCGGGTAGACCCACGAGGCGGGTAGACGCACTGAGTCGCCTACAGGGCATCGCCGGCTTCGCCGCGGCGGAGCTCGTACCGCACCCCCGACCAGCGCCCGGTGCCGCGGCCGCGCGTGTAGCGCTCGACGAGGTGCATCCCGACCCTCTCCGCGACCCGGATCGAGGCGAGGTTCTCCGCGCTCGCGTAGGCCCGAACGATCCCCGCCCCGAGGGTGTCAAGGGCGTAGGCCACGAGGGCCCCGACCGCCTCGGTCGCATACCCGCGCCCCTGGAACGCGGGCGCGATCGTGTAGCCGATCTTGATCGCCTCCGGCTCGCCCTCGACCCGGGAGAGCCCGACGTCCCCGACCAGCTGCCCGGTCTCTCGCTCGCAGACCGTGAACTGCACCCACCCGCCGGGCTCGCCGGGCGCCCGCGTGGCCATCGCCTCGATCTCCCGGGCGATCGAGCCCGGATCGGTGCGGGTCCATCCCTGGTAGCGGGACACCTCGGGGTCGGAGCGGTAGGCGGCGATCGTCTCGGCGTCCCCGGGCAGGGACCGGCGGAGCAGCAGGCGCTTGGTGAGCAGCGGGTGGGGGTCGAGATCGATGCGCATGCAACGAGAGGGTATCCGAGCCTCAGGATGGGCGGGGCCGCTCGCTGTCCAGCATGGACATCTGCGGCTCGTCGTAGCGGTCGCCCGCCGCGGCGCCCGGGGGCAGGGCCCGGTCGATCGCCGCCAGGTCCTCGCCGCCGAGGTCGAGCTTCAGGGCCCCGATCGCCTCGGCGAGGCCCTCGCGGCGCGTGGTCCCGACGAGCGGCACGACGTCCTCGCCCCGGGACAGGACCCAGGCGATCGCGATCTGGGCCACCGTCGCGCCCCGGGGGCCCGCGATCTCCCGGAGAGCCTGGACCAGCGAGAGGTTGCGCTCCAGGTTCTCCGGCCGGAACCGGGGCATGCGGGCGCGAAGGTCGCCGGGCTCGATCACGCGACCCCTGGACCAGTCGCCCCCGAGCAGCCCGCGAGAGAGGACCCCGTAGGCGGTCACGCCGACGCCGAGCTCGCGGCAGGCTGGCAGGATCTCGGCCTCGAGCCCGCGCGAGAGCACCGAGTACTCGATCTGCAGGTCGGCGATCGGATGCACCGCGTGGGCCCGGCGCAGCGTGTCAGCGCCCACCTCCGAGAGCCCGGCATGGCGCACGTATCCGGCCTGGATCATCTCCGCGATGGCCCCGACCGTCTCCTCGATCGGGACGGCTGGGTCCACGCGCCCGAGGCGGTAGATGTCCACGTGCTCGGCCCCAAGCCGCTGCAGGCTGTAGGCGAGGAAGTTCTTCACGGCCGTGGGCCGCCCGTCGATGCCGATGAAGGCGCCGTTGGGGGCGCGGAGGCCCCCGAACTTCACGCTGAGGACCACGTCGTCACGGCGCGAGCCCTGCAGGGCCCGACCGATGAGGAGCTCGTTCCGTCCCATCCCGTAGTAGTCGCCCGTGTCGAGCAGCGTGACCCCGGCCTCGAGCGCCGCGTGGATCGTGGCGATGCTCTCGTGCTCGTCGGCGGGTCCATAGGCCCCGGACATCCCCATGCACCCAAGACCGATCGCCGACACCGTGGGGCCGGTCGAGCCGAGCTGCCGTGTGATCACGAGGTCCCTCCTCCGCGCCGATCCTCTCCTGGAACCCGTCGAGGGATGTCGGGGCGACACCAGTATCCGGCGCCAGCGGTGTACCCGCGGGGGCGCCGCGGGGCGATCGAGTGGAACGGCTGGGCGGCGCCGTCCGAGCCTCGGGCGATGGCCGGGCCCTACGGACGCACTTCGACGAATCCCGCTGCGGCGAAGTCGCCATCGAAGGCCAGGGCCTCCCGCAAGCGAAGCCGGCGCATCAGCGCGAAGCTCGTGGCATCGACGAACGAGTAGCGTCGCTCGTCGTGGCGTCGGAGCCAGCGCCACGCGTCCTCCTCGACCTCATCCCCGATGTGGCGGATCGCGAGGCCTGGCACTCGGGTGACCGCGTCGAGGAACTCGACCGCCCGGCGGTGCCCTGCCCGCCGCGCGAGGAAGGTCCAGGTCTCGCCCACGACCAGCGTCGTGGTGAGCAGTGAGCCGGGCCCCGCCTCCCAGATGGCCCGGGCATCGGGGTGGCGGGCGTCACGGCGGAACCGCAAGCCGACCCAGAAGGACGTGTCGACGAACCTCATGAACTCATGACCCGTACACGACCCGATCGATGTCTCCGGCCTCCTCGTCGATGTCCCCGACCAGTGCCGCCATGGGATCGCGATCCTGCGCTGGGCCCAGGCGCTCGCGCACGAGCTCGCGGATCAGCGCTGCCCTGGACATGTGCCGCCGCGCGGCCTCCGTCGCCAGGGCCTCGTCGAGCGCCTCGTCGATGCTGATCTGGAGTCTCCGCATGACAGGAGCTTACATCATCAACGTGATGGTTACACAACCACGAGAGAGGCGGAGGCCGACGCCACTGTCCTTCGAGGACGACCTGTCGAAGTTGCGCCATCCGCCACATGGGATCGTCGGCATGCCGTGACGTGGCCCCGCTTCCCCGTGGAGATCCACG
>JAJYGO010000368.1 GCA_021785115.1 Chloroflexota bacterium
GAGCGCGCCCGCCGGGTACGCAGCGCGCAGCACCGTCGCGTGAGCCCGGATCCGGACCCGGTTCGTGGTGCTCTCCGCGAACAGCAGCCAGGTCCCGACCTGGGCCGGCACCCAACCCCGCTCCCGCCCGATCACGGGCGCCAGGCGCCGCTTGCGGTCGAGCGTGCCCAACACTTCCTGCACGTCGACAAGCTCAGTCTTGAGCTCGACGACCAGCAGCGTTCGGGTCGCCGCGTGCCAGGCCAGCACATCCACGACTCCGCGCTCGGCGTAGACCGCGAAGCTGACCTCCGGTGCCACCGACCAGCCCGGCAGCTCCGCGAACATCCGTGCCACCTCCTCGTGCATCGCCGAGTGGCGCGCGTTCATGAGCCGGTCCAGGTCGCCGCCGCGCCAGCGCGGCACCAGGTCGAGCCGCACGTCCAGCGCGGCGCCCACTGCTCGCAGGCTGTCGACGGAGAGCGGCCCCAGGTGGCCTCGCTCGATCCGCGAGACCTTCGTCTGCGAGACTCCGGCGGCGCACGCCAGGTCCGACTGGCGCCAGTTGCGCCGGACCCGAAGCGCGCGAATGACCGACCCGACCCGCTGATCGTCCACGGGCGGATTGTCGGGGGACGACCTCATCGGCCGATTACCAGCCACTTTGCTGGACCTCGCCGCGGCCGCATCGCTGGACGGAGGACCATCCGCGGGCGCCTCGCTGGCAGGCCGCCCCGCGCCTCTGTAATGTACACTGCGCCAGGCAGGAGGTGTACCGTTGCAGGTCGGCGTCAAGGAGCTTCGCGACCATCTGGCCGACTGGCTGGACGCCGTCCAGCGCGGCGAAGAGATCACCGTAACTGAGCGCGGCAAGCCGGTCGCGCGGCTCATCCCGGCCAGGGGGCTCTCGACCTACGAGCGCCTGGTCGCCGCAGGCGTCATCACACCGGCCAGGCGGCCCAAGAGGCCCTCCGCCGAGCATCCGACCATCGAGGGGCTCGGCTCCGTGTCCGACATCGTCCTCGAACAGCGACGGTGACCCGGCAGCGGTGAACGCGTACTTCGATACGTCGGCGCTGGTCAAGCTCCTCGTGACGGAGCCAGGATCGGACTTCGCGCGGGCGCTCTGGGACTCCGCCGGTTCGCCGGTGACCAGCCGCATCACCTATGTCGAAGCGCGGTCGGCACTCGCTGCGGCGTGGCGAGCACGGCGACTTCCCGAGGCGACGCCCGACCGCAGCAAGCAGCTGCTCGAGGGATTCTTTCGTGAGATGGGCGTAATCGAGGTTGACGCTGCCATCGCACGAGCCGCCGGTGACCTCGCCGAGCAGAACGGCCTGCGCGGTTACGACGCCGTCCACCTCGCCTCCTCGCTGGCGCTCGACCCGGAGGACACCGTGCTCGTGACGTGGGACCGCGACCTGGCCTGGGCCGCGTACGCTGCCGGCCTCTCCCTGGCCGGGATCGACCTGGGCGACTCTGGATGACAGTTGCCCCTTGACGGTCGGGGGCACGGTGGGCAGGATGGGACGGATATCGTCCCATAATGTATACCTTATTGGCCGTATTTCGTCCAATGGCGCATACATTGTTGGACGAGACTCGGTTTCCATCGTAGAGGGACGCCCATCTCATGGCTCGCACCAGGATCGGCACCATTGCCCAGGAACTCACTAACCTGAACCCCTGGTGGCGATCCTCTGCCTGGGCCGCGAACGATTCCGATCTCCGGGCCGTTCGCGGGTCCGGTCTTGGGTATGAGGCGCAGTGCCTGCAGGACCTGGCTGCGGGCGGGCTGTACGTTCTTCGGGGACCCCGACGGGTGGGCAAGACGGTTGCCGCCAAGCAGGCTATCGCCCGACTCACGAGGGAGGGCGTCCCGGGATCGGCCATCGTCCGCGTGGCCGTTGACGGATGGTCGGCAAGCGACCTCCGGACCGTCGTCCAGAATGTCACGCTGCCGCGTCTCCCGGATGGAGCGAAGCGCTGGTGGTTCATTGACGAGATCACCAGCGTGATCGGCGACTGGGCTTCGACCATCAAGTGGCTGCGCGACAACTACCCACCGTTCGCGGACGCGACGGTTGTCGTCACGGGATCGAACGCCCCCGAGCTCACGGAAGCGATCGGGCTCTGGGCGGGCCGGCGAGGTGGTGTCGAGGACGTTGACCGCACCTTATTGCCGATCGGGTTCCGGACGTTCGTCAACCTCGTCCTCGATGAGCCTCCAAAGGGTATCGGTCGTCTCCCACTCGGCGACCTGCACTCGTCGGTGGCCGCGGATGCATACCACCAGCTCGTGCCCTGGCTCGGCGACCTTGCACGGATGTGGGATCTCTATCTCATGTATGGGGGCTTCCCGGTCGCGGCCGCGGCGGCGCGGCGGGGACAGCCGGTTCCCAGGTCGTTCATCGACGACCTCTTCAACGTGATCTTCAAAGACGTCTTCCGCGACAGCCTCAGCAGTGAGACCGCGACGACAGACCTGTTCGCGCGTCTCATGCTTGGAATGGGCAGTCCGGTGAACCTGAGCGAGATCGGGGATGCGGTGCAGATGTCGCATCACGCCGTCGCGCGTCATGTCGATTACCTCCGGAACGGCTACCTGGTGTGGACCTGCCCGCAGAAGGACGATGACCGATGGGTTGCGCTCCCCAAGGCACAGCCGAAGCTTTACGCGATCGATCCCCTTGTCGCGCGCCTCCCTCACCTTCGCCGGGCGGCGCGACCCGACGCGGACGTCACCGCCCTTCACGAAATGATGGTGGGCATGGCCATCAGGCGAGCCGCCGTGGGCGCCCAGCAATCCTGGACGGGTGATGAGTTCCTCTTCTACCATCGAACGCCCACCCGAAAGGAGATCGACTTCGTCTCGGAGCTGCTGGGTGGCGTGGCGATCGAGGGGAAGTTCATCGAGGATGGATCATGGCGAGGGGATGCCGCCACGGTCGAGGCGTCCGCCTGGGAGGGAGTGCTGGTGACACGGACGGTTCTCGACACGGGCGATCCCGAACGAGCCTGGGCGGTGCCAGCCGGCACCCTTGGATACCTGCTCGACGTGTGAGCTGATCCGAGGCGTGCCGGCGGAGCTGTGCGGGAGCGGACCACCAGCCGGAGCCGCGCTGTGGACGGCGCGCATCTCGCCACGTCTGTCACATGTCCGCGCCGATCGCCCAGGGGACCCTTCGCCTGCGCCGTTTGCATCCCCAGCACGCTTTCCGCCGCGTAGGCCCGGTTCGTCTCGCAACTACCACCCGGGGGACCCGTATGCGACGAGTGGGCCGTCCGGGCGTTGGGAGCGCCTGCCGGGACGTTCCCTGCCGCTGCTGCCGGCGCGACCCACGCACGGATCCGCTGCGCGTCACGTACCCCAAGGCGCTTGCCGGACCCGCTTTCGGCAGGCGGACGCGCTTGCGAGGCGCAAAGTCCGGCACACCGTTCCACCCATGACCGTTACGCAGGAACCGCCGGCCTGCGTGTGTCTACGACGCCCTCCGCCTCACGGGCGACAGCGGATCGTCGACCGCTGCATCGTCGGCGCCCGTCCGCATCGGCTGGGGCGCGGCGATCACGTGCTTCGACCTCTTCCCGCTGCACCTACGAGCAGCTCTTCAGCCCTGGCGCATCGGGTTGACTGCGGAGTGTTCCTACCATAGCGTCAAGGACATGACAGGGGACCGCCTGAAGGAGCAGCGGGCTGACACGGGGCCAGGGTCTCGCCTGACGCCTCCATGGAGGGTCCGTCCGTGACACTGCCGCGACCGGAGCTGACTGCGGTACAAATGCGCGAGTTCCTGGGCGAAGTCGGCGAACGCCTCCGGGCCAGGGGCGTCACCGGCGAGATCGTTCTGGCGGGCGGGGCAGTCATGGTCATGGCCCTGCACGCGCGCGGCGGTTCACGCGACATCGACGCTGTGTTCACGCGAGAGCCCGAGGCCATCCGTGAGGCGGCTGCCGAGGTGGCGGAGGCACACGGCCTGCCAATCGTCTGGCTCAACGACCACGTCCGGGTGTTCGTCGCGCCGGACGCACCCACGGTCGCCCTCTTCGAGGTTCCCGGGCTGCGCATCCGCATGGTCCGCCTCGACTACCTGTTCTGCATGAAGGCGTGGGCTGGAGATCCGGTCGATCAGCGAGACCTGCGCACCATCGCGAAAGCCCTGGGTGTGCGCGACGAGCAGGAGGCCTACGAGATCGTGCGCCGCTACTCCTCGGGCGCGCCGTCGGAGGAAGTTCAGATCCTGCTCGAGAGCCTGTTCGAATGACCACCGCGTACCAGGCCCAGACGACCGTCGACACGATGGCGCGGATCGCTGCAGGAGTCGATCCCTGGATCGCGTATCGCGATTTCCTCGAGGACTGGACGTATCTGCCCGACTCCCGCTCAACCGTCATCGAGCAACCGCCGCCGTTCTCCGGCGAGGAGCAGCGCCGATGGGCCGCTCTCCTGGCTGCCTCGGTCGAGGCGCTCTGCGCCCGGGATGGGCTTCACGTACCCGCCTGGACGCGACATCGCGACTTCCGATTGAGGGAGCCCTGGTACCTCTACGAGGGGACCGGACGGATCCGGGCGTGGCTCCGCGAGACGACGCCAGCCGCATTCGCCCGACGCAACATCTGGAGCGGAAACCGGATTCTGAGACGGACCTGATGTCGCACCCGCGCGAGAGGAACGGGGTCGTCACCCCGACGAATCACCCGACGCCACGGGATCGATCGGGGTCGCTCGCGGCCGTCACCGCCGTCCCGATCGGGCTCTTCCTCCTCGCGCTGGCGATCCGGGCCGTGCTGGCGGCCCTCACGCCCGACCCCGCCTACCCCGACTCGGCGTACTACGCGGACATCGCGCGCAACCTGGCGGCGGGCAGGGGGTTCACCGAGAACTTCCTCTGGACGTTCATCGACGTGGGCGGGCGGATCCCGGCGAACCCGCACCTGCCGGTGCCCAGCAACGCCCACTGGGCCCCACTCGCCTCGATGATCCAGGTGCCGTTCATCTGGCTCCTCGGCCCGACCCAGCTCGCGTCGCTGCTGCCGTTCGTGCTGGTGGGCGCGCTGGCCGCGCCGCTCGGGTGGGCGATCGCGCGGGACGCCGGGGCGTCACCGCTCGTGCAGGTGGGGTCCGGGATCCTGGGCGCGGTGCCCGGGTTGACCACGGTCTTCATGGCGCAGCCGGACAACTTCGCGCTGACGATGGTGCTTGGCGGGACCGCGCTGTGGCTGACATTGCGAGGCCTGCGAGGGTGCGTGCGATCGTTCATCGCGGCGGGACTGCTGATCGGGCTGGCGACGCTGGCACGGACCGACGGGGTGTTGCTGGCGGTCGCCCCTGCCGGCGCGTTCGCGTGGGACCGCTGGCGGGCATGGCACCGGGGACCGGGCTCGACCGGGGATCCGGAGCCCCCCGGCGCACCCGCTGGAGCGGGTCACCCCGACCGGGCGCCCGCATCGTCTCGTCCAGGTGCGCCGGCCATCCCGTTCGCCGCCGCCGTCGGGTGCGCGCTCGCCTTCCTGGTGGTGGTCGGGCCGTGGTGGATCCGCCAGCTCGCCGTCTTCGGCAGCATCTCGCCCTCGAGCGGCTACGGGATCCTGTGGCTCCGGTCCTTCGCCGAGCTCGACAGCGTCACCGCGCCGCGCACGCTGTCGGCGTTCCTGGCCCAGCCGCTCGGCGACCTGGTGGGCAGCCGCGTG
>JAJYGO010000280.1 GCA_021785115.1 Chloroflexota bacterium
GGGGAGGGAGACGACGGCGTCTCCTCGGAGGGCGTCGGCGAGGCCGCCGCGGAGGGTGATGGGGTTGCGTGCGGTGCCTCCGCGGGAGGATCGGAGGGGCTCATCGTCGAAGGTGGCTGTGGGGTCGCCGTCGCTTTCGGGAGCGTGGTCAGGAGGTGGTCGTCGCTGTATGCGCTGCGGCCGAGAGCATCGACGGAATGGGTCCGGTAGTGGTAGGTCCTGCCCGGAGCGAGCTGGGTCAGCCTCTGCCTGTGCGTGACGTACCGGTACGAACCCTCGAGCGTGCTCAGCGATCCGTACGCGGTCGTGGTCCCGTACTCGACCTGACCCGTGGCCGGGACGCTGACTGTCCACGCGATGGTCGCGGCGGTCTGCGAGATGCTGTACGCGCGGACGAGGGTGATCGTCGGCAGGGCGACCGTGGCATCACCCACGCCCGCGGCCGGCGACGAGACCGACGCGCCCGGCGCCGGCACCGCCGCGAGCGTGTCGGCAGGGCTTGCCGTCGCCGTAGCGGCCGGATGACCGTGCGGGTGCACCGACGTCGCCTCGACGCCCAGGGTCGGGGTCAGGATCGAGAGCGCCAGGAGCAGACCCGGGAATGCCGCAAGCCAGTGCGAAGGCGCAGCCCCGGACGGTCGACGCGCCGGGGTCCTGGCTGCAGCCGACTCGTCGATCCAGTGCTCGCCGTCCCAGAACATCGCCCGGTCCCCCTTCGGCAGCTCCGGCTGACTGCGCGAGTCCCGTGAGCTTTGCGGCCCCGCCTCGCGACGGGTGTGCTCGTTCGAGGAGTGCGGCTGCCCCCAGGCACGCGGCAGCAGGGCGCCGCGGGACGTTCGCGGAATCTACGGCCCGAGCGCTGGATCGTCCATAGCGCGTTCGTTCGGCGCGTCGCGCAAAGAGAGCCATGGCGCAGTGTGGCGAGACGGTTCCGTCACGAGTCGGGCGACGCGGCAGGCCGCGCGGCCAGGATCTCCTCGTACAGCCCGTCGTGCAGATTGAGCAGGTGGCGCAGTTCGTATCGCGCGATCATCCGCTGCCGGCCGCGTCGGCCCATCTCGATCCGATCGACCGGGTGCTCGATCAGCCAATCCATCCTCGACGCCAGCGTGCCGATGTCGCCGATCTGTAACACGAACCCGCCGACTTCGCCCACCAGTTCCGCGTTGCCCCGTGCCGTTGACGCGATGACGGGTATCTCCAGGGCAAGGCCCTCCATGACGGACCGCGCGAGACCCTCACGACTGCTCGCGAGGATCACGGCGGTCGAGCCAGCCTCGAACGGACGAGGATCGGGTACAAAACCGGGAAACCGGACGCGGTTCAGGACGCCCGCGCGGCGTGCCACGCGCAGCAGGTGATCACGCTCTGGGCCCTGGCCGAGGAACGCGACGTGCGCATCCTGGTGCCGGAGCCGCCCGAGCGCCCGGACGACATCGTGCGGGCGCTTGCCGATGTTGAGTTCCCCGACGACGACGAACAGTGGGACATCGAGCGGTATGCCGGCGGACGATCGCGCGACTGCCACGGCGTCCGCCGGCAGCGCCGACGGCGCGTAGACGCCCGTGTCGATCCCGATTCCCGGCATGCGGACCAGGCGGTCCGGCGGCACGAGGTGATGCCTTCGTGCCGCTCGCTCATCCTCTTCGTTGATCACGATGAGGCGATCCGTCCACCGCCCCGCGATCTTCTCGAGCCCGAGGAACACGGCA
This sequence comes from Chloroflexota bacterium, assembly GCA_021785115.1. The sequence goes on from JAJYGO010000280.1 coordinate 1,713, forward strand.
TTGGCCAAGGCCGCGCCGCCCGCGTGGAAATGGAAACCATGCGCGGTGTAGACGATGGCGGGCCGCCTCGCGGGGTCCATGCGGCGGAGCGCGGCGCGCGTCACGAAGGCTGCGATCGGCGTGTGCACGTGCACGATGTCGTAGCCGTTCTCCATGATCGACAGGAGCGAGGACGCCGCGCGCGGCAGGCGGCCCGCGTCGCGCACCGACCTCGACCAGGGTATGTCGTGGCGGCGGTCGAAGGCATCCTCAACCGCCGAGTCCCAGCGGTCGTGCCCCGTGGCGGCATCGACGCGCCATCCCATCGCCCGGTAGTGGGTCGCATAGGGGGTCAGGAACTGCGCAACCGTTGCCGACACGGTCGCCACGTACAGCAGGGCCGGCCGAGGTCGTGCGTCGCGTGCCACGGTGTCGTCGCCCGGGCTCACGTTCGGCGGACGGGCTCGCTGCATCCCCGTGTCTCGCTCCCTGTGCTCACGGTTGCCGGTACGCCGGAAAGAACCCGAGAAGGTCGTCGGGATCGGCCAGGGGATCTCTGGCCAGTACGAGCTGGCGGTATGCCTCGCCGTCGACCACGAGGCGCAGGGTGCGGAACGGGTGGCGGTCCGGCGAGAAGCCGGCCTTGAAATGGAACAGCAGATCATTGCGTGCGCCGAGCCCGCCGCCCAGGTGGAGCGTGACGTCGCCGCGCTCCCGTGCCCAGCGGCGCACGAAATCGATCATCAGCTTCATGGGCTGTGCCTCGCGGTGCTCGTCGTCCCAGCCTCCGAGGTGGTACTGCACGATTCCCGCAGTCTCCACGAACAGGCCCGCGGCGGCCACGATCCCCTCGCGCTCGACGACGCAGAGCTGCAGCCGCTCCCCCAGGGCACGGTGGAGCTCCCGGAAGTAGCCGTGGTCGAAGAAGTACTCCGGCGCGGCGGCACGGCGCGTCATCGTGAGTCCGTAGAGCCTCTCGAATTCGCCGAGTGCCGCCCAGTCGGCGTCGATGCGCGCCACGTAGCCGAGTGCCTTCGCCCGTGTGATGTCGCGCCGGTGGTTGAGGCGCATTCGCGACCACGCCAGATCGGCGGGAAGCGTGAGGTCGACGGCGACCGTGTCGCCATGCCGGACCAGTGAGCCGATCCCGTCCATCGGGGAGCGATTGAGCAGCGGATGCAGCCGCACGAACGCCGACACGGCTCCAGCGTCGTGCATGGCCCTTCGTCCAGCCGCCAGCGCGTCCATGAGGAATGCGTCGTCGTCCGTGCCGGTCCCCACGGGCCCGGGGTAGCCGTAGGGCGATGCGAGATCGAACCGGCCGCCGGACACCGGACGCCTCACGAATGGCAGCAACAGCGTGCGGTGTCCATCCGTCACCCGGAGGGCGCAGGCGACCCCGCGATCCAGGCGCGCGCACAGTGTGACGTACCGGGGCAGGTGGTAGCAGTCATGCGGGGAGTCCCGGAGGATCGCCATCCACTCGGGCGCGTCTGGAGCCATGAAGGTTGCTCTCAACGCCTGTACGGGGACGTGCGGTGAGCCGCCGGGCCGCGCCTGCGTGTCCACGCCCATCAGCGCGGATCCCCGGAGCCACGAACCGCGCTGAAGAAGATCGACGGGCCCGCGGTCATCGGGGCAAGCGGCGCCTGCAGCAGCCGTTCCGCCGTGACGAGCGCGCGCAGCGGGATCCGGGGCGTCAGCCCGGGCAGGCGGAGCAGTCCGACGCTGCGCGTCGCGACGACATCGAGGCCCGCCTGCCCGAGCCACGCGCGCACGTCCCGGGGTGCGTGGACGAAGGACGTCGCGGCGGACCACGGCCCGTCCGTGGCGCCGGGGTTCCAGCGGGGTGGGGGTTTCCGCCGCAGGCGCGCTGGGAGCAGGGAGATGGCCCGGCTCGGCTCGGATCCGCGCGCCAGCGGCGACGTCGGCGCTCGCCCCAGGAGCCAGGCGAGGACGGCCTTCATGTTCCGCTTGTTCGCAGATTCCAGCACCAGCACGCCCCCGGGACGGAGCACGCGGGCGAACTCGCGGATCGCCGGACGCGGATCGGCAAAATGGTGGAGCACGCGGACGCAGACCACAACGTCAAAGCTCGCGGGCGGGAAGGGGAGGCGGAACGCATCGCCAGCAACGAACGTGATCCTCGGATCGGATCCCAGCTGCTCGCGCGCGGCGCCGAGGAGCGCTTCCGATGCATCCAGGAGCACGATCGCGCCGAACCGCCCGTACTCGTCAGCAAGCCGGCCGTGACCGGCACCGACTTCCAGCAGCCGCCCGTCGGCGCGCCCCAGGAGGGCCGCCAGCGCGATCCGGTCGGCGCGATCCTCGTACTTCCGGGTGGTCCAGAACACGTCGCGGTACCGGAGATCCGCAAACGAACGGGCGGTCTCCTCCAGGTTCGGATCTGCCAGCGGCCACCGCTCGGTGCCGCTGGCTGAGATGTCCTGCCCCGGTGCCTGCCGGGGTGTGCCGAACGGGCACGCCGCCGGGCCGCCGTTCCGCTCCCTCATCGGCACCGATGGTACCCGGCACATCGGCGCGAAACAGGGCCAGGGGTCGCATTGGCTCCACCCCGGAAGGTCGTGGTTCATCAGCACCGGCGCGTTGCTGGAGTGATTCCGCCCGTGACTGCCGTGGTATGGTGCCGGGCGGGCTGGCCCGGCCCGGGACCAGGGCTGACGTGGGCAGCCAGCACGCTTCCGAGAGTCATGCGGCACGCACCCCGGTCACGCGCGAGATCCACCTGCACCCGCGAGCGGCAGGCGCCGGCATGAGCAGCCACGCTCCTCGCGCGCTCGTGGTGTCCGGGCACACCATGGCGCTCGCCGTCGTCCGGGCGCTCGGCGAAGCGGGCGTGCCGGTCGGCGTCCTCCACTACGATGCCAGGGACATGGCCCAGGCATCGCGGTACGTCGTCGAGGATGGGCGCGTGCCGCATCCGCTCCACGACGAAGAGCGTTTCGTTGGCGAGTTGATGCAACGAGCCCCCGGCTACGAACGTCCGCTTCTGGTACCCGCATCGGACGAGAGCCTGGTCGCCCTGTCCCGGCACGCCGATGCCTTGTCAAGCGGCTACGTCGTCGCGTGCGCCGCGTGGGACGTCGTCCGTCGGGTCATCGACAAGTCGTGCACGTACGAAGTGGCCGAGCGGTCGGGCGTCGCCGCCCCGCGCACGCGCGTTCCCCGCTCAGGTGCTGACCTGGAGGTCCAGGCTGCCGAGATCGGATTTCCCCTGCTGCTGAAGCCGGCCGAGAGTCACCGTTTCTACGAACGATTCGGCCGGAAGATGGTGAGGGTGGAGACTCTGGCCGCGCTGCACGCGGCGTACGCGGCGGCTGTGGACGCGGGCCTGTCCGTGATGGTGCAGGAGATCATCCCCGGACCCGACGACCTGGTCGTCAACTACAACGCATACACGTGGGACGGCGTCCCTCGCGCGGAGTTCACCGCCCGGCAGGTCCGCAAGGCCCCACCGCAATTCGGGTCCCCTCGCGTCGTGTTGGCGGAGCGCATACCGGGCGTCATCGAACCGGGACGGCGCATCCTGGCCGCGCTGGGATTCAGCGGCTTCGCGTGCACTGAATTCAAGCTTGATCCGCGAACCGGCAGCTACGTCCTGATGGAGGTCAATGGCCGGCATAACCTATCCGGGTTGCTGGCAGTGCGCAGCGGGGTGAACTTCCCGCTCCTGCAGTACCGGCACCTCATGGAGGGCGTTCTGCCGAACGCGCCGTCGTCACCCCGGTACGGGCTGTACTGGACGGACGCGTTCCGCGACGTGGGCTACAACGTCGCCGGTCTGCGGCGCGAGCGATACGGGGCGGCGGAGTACCTCCGGCCCTATGCGGCACGCCACTGCGATGCGATTCTCGATCGGCGCGACCCCGGCCCGTCGCTCGTGAGGCTGCTGTATCTCGCCAGACACCTCCGCGTGCTCGCCAGGTCGGCCGGTCGGTC
>JAJYGO010000071.1 GCA_021785115.1 Chloroflexota bacterium
CCTCGTGGCGCGCCTCGTCGAGTGAGAGTGCCGCAGGCGAGACCGCGGCCGCAATTGATGTTCTCGGGCGGCGCAGCAACGCCTTGACGCGCGCGACCAGCTCGCGCGGGCTGAACGGCTTGACCAGGTAGTCGTCGGCGCCGACCGACAGTCCGACCACCCGGTCGATCTCCTCCCCGCGCGCGGTGAGCATCAGCACGTAGGCGTCCGAGAAGATGCGCAGCTGCCGGCACACCTCGACCCCGTCGAGCCCGGGCAGCATGACGTCGAGGACGAGCACGTCGGGCGAGGACGTGCGCGCCAGCTCGAGGCCCGCGGGTCCGTCCGGTGCGGAGAGCACCTCGAACCCCTCCCGCTCGAGGTACCCCCGGACCAGCTCCACGATGGGGGGCTCGTCGTCCACGACGAGGACGAGCGGGGAGCGCGCCGATGCGGCCGGGTTCGTCTGCATGCGGACATGGTCCACCAGCGCGCCAGATCTGGAAACCGCCCCTGTCCGGAGGGTGGGAGTGCGAGTGAATCCGTTCGTCGCGGCCACGCTCCGCCAGCCCGGTCCGCGAACAGATTCGTCAACACAAGCGTGGGCCCAAATGTGTTCGCGCCACTCCATTTCGTGCGGCGCTCGCACATGGGCCTGGCACCGATCCCATGTGCGAAAGACTGTTGCGCCTGCCGGGTCCCGGATCGGCGGTTGCGTCCGAGATCTGCTGGAAGTGTGCTTGACGGCGCAGGCTCCTCGGCTTCGATAGGTTAGACCACCCGCTCGTGTTCCGGGGATGGACCGAGCGGCGACGAGCGCGGCGATGGCGGCCCGCTCGTCGCGCGTGAGCCCGAGGCCGCGGGCACCGGCGATGACGAGATCGAGGACCGCCCAGGCCGTCCCGAGACAGCTCGTCTCGCCTGGGAAGCGGCCGATGACCTTCATCCGGCGCCGGACTTCCTCGAGCGAGCGCAGCCTCGATCTGGGTGCTCGGGGCTATCCTTCGATCCACGGCGTAGTCCCCCTGATGCGAACTTCCAGGTCCGCTTCGGAGCCTACGCCGTGTCTACTTTTCCAGCGGACTCAGGACGCCAGCCCCCCGAGGACCTTCCTGCTGCCATCAGGAGTGAGAGGAAGCGTGGGGAGGTCGCCGAAAAGGGTGCGAGTTTCGAGAAGGGGCTGCTAGCAAGCGCAGCTCCTTCGAGCTCGCGCGAGATTGCGTCTGACAGCCGATGCGCAAGCTAGAACGGATCTGCCATGCCTCACCGCGGGTCTGTTGCTCACGATCGCGCGGCCACATGAGCTCGGGTGCGCGTCCGCGCACGCATGTGGGCCGCTGTCAAACACCAGACGACCGCTCGATGAGGGCGCAGGCGGACCCGCAGCTGCTGCAAGCGGCCGGGTGCGATCTGCTCCCTGGGTGCCCCGAGCAGGGTCGGCTAATCGTTACGACTCGGTAAGTCAGGAATAAGTCGTGACGTGCACGATTTGCGAGGCTGGACAGGCGCGCGTCTATCAAGATCGTCTTGACGGACACGTACAGAATCCAGTCGGCCGGAGGCATCTCGTCGCGTCCCAAGAGGGAGGGATCGACGTGCGTCGCGCGGGCTTCGGGCTGGGGAGCTCCGCTCCAGGCGGCCAGCGGCGCGGCCACCCGTGGGCTGTCATCGTCGTGCTGTTCGCGATGCTGGGGACGGCCTCCTTGGGATTTGGCGCGCTGCGCCCCGCGTACGCGACGCAGCCGATGATGACACCGCTGCCGTCGCCAACCCCGACGCCCCCAGCCGGCGCGCAGCCGAATGCGGGCGGTATCCCCGTGTCGCTCAGCCCGTCGTCGGCGATCGCGGACGCGTGCTCGGGCGGTGCGCCAGGGCCCATCGTGTTCCCGGCCACGGCACACGTCCAGGCAGCGATCGTGTATGAAGACGCCGGGTCGACTAGCGACTTCGGCGTCAGTCCCGGGCATGTCCTCGTGGCGCAGGCGACGACGAAGGTCGGGACGACGGTCGCCGTCGGCGACTACCCCCTGGGCGCCTCCCTCGAGTTCTACATCTACACCCCGTACTTCGGGACGACCCGGACGTCGACGAGCCAGTACGCGCGGATCGTGTCGGAGTCTCCCGGCGAGTCCTTGATCTGCTTCGAGGACGGCGTCGACGGCGACTACAACGACCTCATCGTCCGTGTGTGGAACGCCAACTGCAACTCAGAGCAGCTCCAGGAGCTGGGGACGTCGTCGGACCAGATCCAGGTGGGATACGACCCGCGCTTCCTTGCGTCGCCGAGTGATCCGGACTACCTCGCCAAGGCGACGATCGCGGCGCAGGCGATCCAGACACGCGGCCTCTATACCATCGGCCAGTACCGCTCGCTGTTCAGCTCCTTCGGCGCTGGCTCGGATATCCCATCGCACGTCGAGATACGGATGCAGTGCCATCCGCTTCTGTTGAACCTGTTCGAGACCAATCCCCCCGCGTTCACCGAGTCCGCGAACCTCGTGAAGTTCCGGGCGGGGGATGCGCTCGGACAGGGCTTGGCGGACTGGGTCAAGGCCGAATACGCAGCAGAGCAGACGCCGGGAGTGCCCCACCCCGGCATGGTGAGCCAGCAATGGGCGGACACCATCGACCACGAGTTGTTTCACACCGTCCAATACCAGCACCTTGGCAACTTCGCCTGGTTCCCGGACTTCTACATCAAGTACCAGCTGGAAGGGGAGCACTCCCAGACCGAGAGCGGGGCCCAACTCGCGCAAGACCTTGTGGCGGACGTCGATGACGTCCACGAGACGGATCGGAGCGGTCTTCAGCTTCTCCCAGGGTCGTTCCTTTGGGCCGTGAATCAGTTCTTGGGCGGGACGAAGACGATCGATACTCCTCAGTACAGCAACGAGTCATACGTCGCGGCGGGGTTCTACGACTACCTGGGCGAACGCTTCGGGACCGGCCCCGCCGACCACCAGGAACAGCGCGTCGCCGAGTTCGCGGGGGATCTGGTCGACGTTTCCGGTCTGGGCGGCGTGGCGCGCGCAATGGGAAAGCGCTCTTCGCTCGACGTCGTGGATGCCCTCCGCGATTTCCTCGTGGCCCTCTACGTGCGCAAGTCGCCGAACTGGTCTCAGCTGCCGCCGCGGCTACGCATCCTCGATGAGATCGTCCTGCACGACCAGCCCTTGCCTCCGCTACAGAACACGGGTCCGAACCCGGCCCTAAACTGGGGGGACGTTGCGACCACGCTAGGCGTTCAGGCGAATGACACGCCGGTGTCGGACACGCTCGACGCCGCGAGCGCGAAGCTGTACGAGGTCACGATTCCGGGCGGGACCCCTGAGGTCCGGGTCACAATCGTGGATGACTCCGGGCCGATCATCGCTGGTAGGGCGGGCATCCGGTACGGGACGCCGCTCCGGCTCGGCTTCGCGCCGGTGACTTCCCAGGGCGACGTGGTGATCGATCCGGCCTTCTTCAAGACTGGCCCGGTGGTGGGGCAATCGGCCTACACCGACATCCCCGTCGCTGGGATGGCGAAGCTCGGGATTGCGGTCGTCGGGCTCAGTCGCGCCAACTTCACCATTCGGGTCACGCCGCGCCCCGGACCAGCCGGGATCACGCTATCGGCGGTCTCCCCGGTCACGCAGGCGCATCTCGACCAGGGCCTGGAGGTGCTCGCCCACCCCACGATGGCAGGCGTTCCCTCACGCGGACTGCCAAAGAGCGCCTATACGGCGACGATCGATGGAACGACTGAGGCCGTGACAGGGGCCTTCGACGCCGGATCGACGCAGGTCCTGTTCGTCGCTCTGCCCCCATCGCTCGCGGTCGGCACGCATACGGTCGAGCTCACCTACGGCACCGCGTCGTCGGCCGCAAGCTTCGATGTCGTGGCCGGAGGAGGTGGCACGCTCGCTCAGCCATTGGGCATCAGCGACACGGGCACCGTTCGTGGGACGCTGCTGACCTCGAGCGCAGGTTCGGCCGGTACGCCCCTCGACGTCAGCTACATCGTGACTCAGGGGTCGGGCGCAGTGACGGGCGCTGCGGTGACCGCCTCCGTCACCGACCCGCTGGGCACGGTGCGGGTCTTCCCGCTCGCCGATGAAGGCAGCGACGTCGACGCAGCCTCGAACGACGGCGACTATGGCGCCCACCTCTTCGGGACAAACGCACCCGGCACCTACACGATCCAGGTGACCGCGACCGGTACGGATGCTGGCGGCAGCCCGTTCCGCGTCAGCGACGGCGCCACGCTCAGCCTCGGGCCCATGATCGACGGCGACGGTGACGGCGTGGCCGACAGCGTCGAGCCTCAGTTCGGCCTGAACCCCGCTGATCCCACGGATGGCGCGCGCGATCTCGACGGAGACGGGGTCGGCACCGCTGCCGAGCTCGCTGCGGGCACAGATCCGCTCAATCCGGACACGGACGGCGGCGGCGAATCCGACGGCAGTGAGCTGGCTGCAGGGCGCGATCCGCGCAATCCGTCCGATGACGTGCAGGTGCCCGATGCTGTCGTCGCGGCCCAGCCGGTCGACGGGCGCTCGGTTCAGGTGAGCGCGGCGGCCGGAGACGGCACCGTGTCCGTCCACGTGTATCGCGTCGGGGATGCCGGAACGGTTGATCTGGGCCTCCATCCCGGCGCGGGGGAGACGTTCACGGACGGGCCCCTGACGGCCGGTACGTATCAGTACTACGCGGTCACTGAGACGGCGAGCGGGGCGCGGGGGAGTCCCACCGCACCGGTGAGCGCGGTCGTCGCCGACGACGTCACGCCGCCCTTCGCCACGCTCGTCCTCGATGACGGCCGGGCGGTCACGAGCAACCCGCTCGTCAACGTATCGTTCGTCGCACCGAGCGAAACAGTGGCTAGCATGCGGCTCGCCGAGAGCGCCGCCGATCTCGAAGCCGCCCCGTGGGCGCCCTTCGCGGCGCAGACGATGTTCAATCTCGCCTCCAGCTCCGGCACCCACACGGTGCTCGCCCAGCTGCGTGATGCCGCCGGAAACGTCTCGACCACGCTGGTCGGGACGATCATCCTCGACCAGGTTCCACCCACATCGGCGGTCGGCAGCGTTCCCTCGACCGTGTATGCGACGGCGCTGTGGGTCCCCTGGACGGCGGCCGACGACAACGGCCTCGCGGAGGTCCAGCTGTGGCAGCGCTACAAGGCGACGCCGACGAGCACTTGGAGCGCCTGGACGATGGTGACCATGTCGGAGACCTCGCCGACCTGGTTCACGCTTCAGAATGGGCAGGGCTACTACGAGCTGGCCAGCACCGCGATCGACCTGGCGGGCAACCAGGAGGCGTTGCCTGCGGTGGGCGACGTAGCCCTCCACTACGGGCCGGAGCGCGTGAACGACGATACGGGCACGGCGTGGCAGGGGAGCCCGGCCGTCACCGCAGGCCTCGACGGCAACGTCTACGCCGTGTGGTCCGACGCCCGGAACTCCTCGTCGGTGTATGACCTCTACTTCGCGAGGCGGGATCCGGCGACCATGTCGTGGAGCGCCAACCAGCGGGTCGACGACTCCGCAGCCAGTGTGAGCCGCGGCTCGATCGCGGTCGACGCCAATGGGAACGCCTACGCGGTGTGGGTGGACTCGAGGCGCGGTGATCCCGACATCTGGTTCTCGAAG
>JAJYGO010000031.1 GCA_021785115.1 Chloroflexota bacterium
GAACCGGATCGTTCCCTGCGCCCGCGCGATCGCGACGCTCCCCTCCTCGAGCGGCTGTCGCAGCGCCTCGAGGACGTCGCGGTCGAACTCGGCAAGCTCGTCCAGAAACAGGACGCCGCAGTGGGGGAGGATCGCGGAATGTATCTCGGAGGCGGCCCTGCTATGCGGAACGAGCCTTGCGCGTGCGCTTGCGCCCCCCGGTGGGAGTCAGGGCTTGAACTCGGTTGGGAAGGCGAGATAGAGGAGCGGCGCCATGTCGAGGATGGTCGCTACCTGTCCGGCCGGAGCAGCGCACATGTCGGACATGTCGAGCGCAAAGGCCCCGATCATCTGATCGCTTGGCAGGCTGCCATCTCCATCGTGCTTCCGGAGCGTCACCAGGAGATCGCCCGCGGCCACGAATCGCTGCTGATTGCTCATGCTGTCGCGCCAGTCATTGCACGTCGTGACCCTGTAGTCGCGGGGCCACGTCTGGACATACTTGGTCGAAGTGGGCGCGCCACTGCACGCCCCGATCAGGAGCACTGTCGCTAGCGTCGCCCCCGTGAACCGTCGCATGTTCCTCCCTTCCGGAACGCTCGTGAGTCCGCGCCACAGGGGGCAGGGTTGTCAGTGCCCACCCGGCCCGGCTGGACCGAGGTTGCCCGTCCACCAGTGGACTCCCCCATGGCGGCTACACGTACCGGAGCGATGCTGGCTGTACGACCATGTCCTGTCCGCACAAACGGCAGTTGCTCCTGCTGCTGTGGCCGCGGCGTATGGGTCGTTCGCGGTAGGGATGGGCTTGAGAGTGGGGGCCGGCGTTGGCTGAGGTGTGGGACGCGGGGTGGGCCTTGCGGTGGGGCTGGGGGTCCGTTTGATGGCGGGCTTCGGCGTGAGGGCCGGGGTAACTACGGGCGGCAGGGGCGCGACGGTGGTGGCGGGCAGACCCGAAGGGACGACCGGCGCCGTGCTCGTCGGTGCTGGGTTCCCCTGCGTCTGCATGTGCGAACCCGGCGCGGCGGCTGTCGAGCAGGCGGCCACGGTAACGGAGAGCAGTAGGACCGCAAGTACGCGTCGCATTGGACCTCCCTCATGGGACGCGCTAACGAACCAGACAGAGCCAGTGTACGAACGGGGCAAGAGCGTGCAAGTCGCCGTGGGTACTACGCGGCGGCAGGCTTCCTGCGGGGGCGAGACTGACATTTCCCGACACGCCCCCACGGAGGGCTACAAGGTCGCAGGCGGGACGTTCGCGGAGCTGCGTGCGAGAACTCTCCTCCCTCGGATCGATCAGCGACGCCGGCGGCCGGAGCGACCACGTGTGCGGGACGCGACCGCATCGCGTCGCTCCCGCAGGATCGACTGCTCGTAGGCTCCGCCGACGGTGACAATGGGCCTCTGGCCTATGCCCACATACTCGCGCACATCCACGGTGACCTGTGCGACCAGTCTCGGGCGAATGATGCCGCCTTGGTTGACCTGTTCTTCGAAGACCTGAACACCGAGTACGCGCGGGTCACGCCCGATGGTCGCCAATACCTCGTGAGCGACGTCCGTGTGATGCGCCCATGCGATCAGATAGACGCGGGGGTAGGCACGCGCGATCTTGTGCTTGACTGCGTCGATGTACGCGGCGGTCCCCCTGGCGGAGAGGACGTCCGAGGTCGCCGTTAGAACCAGTCCGCAGTGAATCCACGTGCCATCGAAATCGGTGTGCTCGTACTGCTGTATCGCAACGCAGTACAGATGATCGACGAAGGCGGCGGTCTCGCTGGCAACGGCGTCCGTGGGGAGATCGTTGATTAGGCGTGCGCCCAGCCGGGAGAACTCCTCCAGCAGCACTGGTCCGAAGAGTCGATCCTGTTCGAGGTAGTCGAGCTTCGCCGTGAGCTGTCTAAGCCGATCCTCGCTCTTGATTTCGGGCTGCCAAGTGCCAGTTATGAACTCGTTGACGGCGCGCGCGTCTCGCTTGCTGAGAAGCGACTTCGCAACCGTGAAATCGATTCCACGTGATACGTCCGGGTCGAGGTGGCGGCGCGCAAGGGGCAGCACACCGTGTCGCGCGTAGGCCCATGCTGCGGCGACCAGATTGCGAGTCCGGTCGGCGTGCGGGGCGATGCCGATTACGAGCGTGCCGTCAGGGAGCTGTTGAGCTTCTTCGGCCGATCGGACGAAGTTGATCCGGACGCGCCCAATGGCGGCAGTCGGACAGGCGCGAACGAGCTCGTTGACGCCAGCCGAGACCGTACCTTCGATGTCCTGCCTGATCGACTCGCGCTCAACGCTCTGGTTCGTCCAAGCGAGGTACGCGAGGAAGCGGCCCGCGAGCTGCTTCACTTCGTTCGGATACTTCGACACGAGAAAGACAGCCGCGGCACCGGGCAACGCGACGAGGCCGCCTAGCTGGCCGAGGGGCGGGAACAGCCAGTAGAGAGACGCTAGGACAACGACAACAACGACAGCCGTGATGGCCGCGCGCCTAGGCGAGCCTATCAGGGCCGTCGAGATCCGCGTCGCCATTCTTCTGCTCCAGCAGACAACGGAAGCAGATAGGCCTTAGTTCGCCGGCGTGTTTCACGAACGCCGCGGGGAGGCCTTCGCACTGTCGCTGACAAAGGGCGCAGTGCCATTTGTCAGGGAGGGGTTCGCCAAGGACAGCGGCCAAATCTGCCTGATGGATCGCCGGTAGCTTGCGCTCCGCCACCGTGTGCACTCCGAGATGCCGCTACGCGCAGGCTCCAGGCCAATACGCCACGAGCCCAAGGACGAGCCGGCTGACCGTCATGATAGGAGGTTCCAAACCACAGGTATTGGCCGGTACGACGTGTCGCCGGCCCATCACTGCCGTCAAGGGCCGCCGCACGCGGGCGCCGCAGGCGCGGACCCTTGACGGGTCCCGATGCCGAGGATGGAGGCGTCCGGGCCGAATGGCCCGGGTTACTTGATCAGAACGGCCGTTCACCTGAGGTGGCCGGTGAGCCGAGGCTATGGATGCCCGCCGTCACCAAGCGGGTGCACACACCCACACCACAGCCCGCGACCCACAGCGCAGCACCGTCACCACCGCCCCGACCGCACGGCCCCGCCGATGAGGTACGGGGAGTTTGCATTGGAGGGATGGACAACAACAGACAACCGAAGAGCTTCACTTGAATCCCCAACGAAACTCGACCGGGCGCGTCCTCCCCGGGGAGTCGAGGGCCGCTGGCGTCTGACGCTCTACCCGGAGGCCCGGGAGGCGGGCGGGTGCTTCGTGTCGGGGTCAATGCCCCGGGACGTCGGCCAGGTGCCGGAGCCGAGCGGGGATCGTGCGGCCGACGAGGCGGCACGGCGGGCGCGGGGCAAGGTGCGCCGGTACTGCGCGGCGAACCGGCTCAACCGCCTCGGGACGCTGACGTACGGGCCGCCGTTCTGCCGAGATGCTGACGCGCTGCGGGAGGACGTCGGGACGTTCTTCCGGCACCTGAGGCGGCGCACCGGTCCCCTGCCCTATCTGTGGACTCCTGAGCTGCACTCGGACGGCGAGCGCTACCACGTGCACTTCGCGGTCGGACGCTTCGTGCACTACGCATGGATCCGTGAGGCGTGGGGGCGCGGGCACGTCCATATCAAGCTGCTCGGGGACCTGCCCGTAGGCTCCGGGTCGCTGGGCGAAGCTCGCCTCGCGGCGCGGTACCTCTCGAAGTACATCGGCAAGGCACTCGATGCCTCGCCGTATGCCCTGCACCGGTACGAGGTCGCGGAGGGCTACCAGCCGCAATCCGTGCGGATCGAGGCGTCGTCGCTGGGAGAGGTCTGGGCCGAGGCCGCCTATGCGATGGCCGGCGAACCGGAGTACCGCTGGGACTCGGGGACTGACCCAGGGTGGCGTGGGCCGCATGCCGTGTGGGCGTCGTGGGCGGACTGAGCGACAAGCGGCTCCGCGAGCTGGCCCGGGAGTGGGCCGCGCGGACGTGCGCCGCGCAGGGCGTCGCGGTGGCCGTTCAGGACGGAGTGGCCGTCGCGCGGCTGGCCACGCTGCTCGGTCAGACGCGCCAGAGCGGGGCGAGGCGATCCGGGTCGAACGTGTTGCGGCCCTTGACAGCGGGGCCGACGGTGACGCGGTCGAGGACGGCGGCGACCACGGCGCGCTGGCGCGGAAGCGAGAGGGAGTCCCAGGCTTCGCGCAGCGCGGCTGCGTTGCCCAAGTAGGGGGCGACGGCGGCGGTGCGGGACTGGCGCGAGAGGGCGCGCTTGGCGGCGTCCATGCGGGCCTCGATCGGCTTCCGGGCAGCGAGGTACTCGGCGAAGGTGATGAGCCGCTGCCCGTACGCGGTGGCGAGCTCCTCGAGCTGGGACTGGCTCGCGGCCAGCTCGCCAGCTGCCGCGATGCCGACCTCGCTCGGCGCGTCGGCGCCGTCGAGGGCGGCGCGCAGCTGCGGCGTGTCGATGCGGTGCAGGACCGCCTCGCGGATGAAGCGCTCCAGCGGGTCGGAAAGGATCGCGATCCCGCCGCAGCCCGGCAGCCCGGGCCCCTTCGCGCAGATGTACCGGCGTTCCCCGTCGCCTCGCGGACGGGCGATGAGGACGGAATCGCAGATGCCGCAGCGGAGGAGCCCACCGGAGAGGAGGTAGCGGCGGACGGTGCGGCGCGTGAGGCGGTCCGGATTGGCGAGGATGGCGCGGAGGCGCGCGGTTTCGTCGGGGGTGATGATGCCGGGCCAATCCGCGCGGCCGACGATCTCGCCGTGGTAGTCGCGCTGACCGCTGATACGCCCCGAAATCAGCATGGTGCGGAGGACGGTTGTCGTCCAAGGGCGACCGGTCACGGTGGCGATGCCGCGTCTGTTCCAGTCGATCGCGACGGACCGGAGGCTGTCGCCGGCGAGGATGCGCGAGGCCGCCTCCCGGACGTGGGGCAGCTCTTCGTGATTGAGGGAGCGCCGGTCGCGGAGGTACCCGAACGGGCGCGTGCCGCCCCCCGAGACCCTCCCGAGCTGGGCCAGCTCTTCGTGCTTGCGCCGGATGCGGCGGCTCTTGTCGTCGCTCTCCTTGCGAGCCACGGCGCCGAGCATACGGGCGATAAGCTGCCCGTCGCTCGTCGTGAGGTCGATGTCGGACGAGGCGACCTGGATGGTGGGGACGCTGCGCGGCTGGCAGACCTCGATGTACTCCTCCAGTTCCTTCGGGTGGCGGTGCAGTCGGTCGAGGTGCCACACGAGCACCGCGTCGATGCACCCCTCGCGGATGTCGTCGAGCATGCGTCGATAGCCCGACCGGGGTTTGGCGGACCACGCGCTGACGTCATCGTCGACGTACTCCTCGGCGATGCGCCAGCCTTTCCGTGCCGCGAGCGCGCGGCAGTCCTGCAACTGCCGTCCGACGCCCAGCTCGTCGTGGTCTGGGTCGGAGCTGATACGGGCGTAGATGCCGACAGCGGTTGGCATTGATCCGAGCATGCTAGGTACATTAGCAGAGCCTGCAATGCGAGAGGCTCGCCTCCCCGGGTGCGAGGCGCGGGCCGCCACCGACGAGCGCCGCGTACGACGCGGTGTGGTGGGGTGCGCGGAACGGCCGCTGGCGGC